>CAXHHE010000130.1:0-8475 GCA_964016365.1 uncultured Bacteriovorax sp.
GGTTAAAAATGTCTCAGGGAAAACTCTCTCCCGGAAGAAAAAAATTTGAACGCATCTTCTTTCTTACCATTTTGGGTCTTCCTAACTTCATCTGGTTTTTCCGCCAGCTGGATAATCTCCCTTCTTACCTTTATGGAATCACCGTCACTCAATCAATTCCAAACTGGGGAATCTTTACTCCGGGATTTTTAACTGTTTTTACAGCAGTATCGCTTATCATCAGCGTGGGTCTAGGTTTTAGAAAAGAAAACAATGTTATCGTTTTAGATTTTGCCCGCCTGATTTATTTCCTCTCTACGACGATCTGGATGTGCTTTGGACTCTTTTTTATTAAATCTCTTGGTTTCTTCCACGTTTACCTGGCGATCTCACATGGAACAAGTTACATGGCCTACATTTCACAGGCGTGGCCAAAACACTTAGAAAACGGCGTGTGGAATTCAAACTACAAATTCGCCATCGTCTGTCTGGTCTCTTTGATCTTTGGTTTAATGTGGGTTGGATCTTTCTATTTATTTAAATGGACTCCAAGTTCATTAATCTTCCTTCCTTGGGTGCCATTATTGATTCACTACTCTTACGATTCTATTATCTGGAGAAAATTTCAGTCCAAGGCGATAAGCAATGAGTGATATTATTAACTGGAAAAAAGAAGCGCTTCAAAAGCTCCTGGAGATTGAAGGCGGATCGTCGATCTACTCACACCAGAAGAATATTATCCAGGAAGAACGTCCAAGTATCTTTTACACCATTGCTGAAAAAAGACTTCCGATGGATGAAGTGATTGCCATGGTAAAAAATGATTTTGCGGCCAATCTTCCTCAAGGCCAGTTTTCCAATCAAATTGTAGAACTGACCCTTAAACTTTTAGAAAAATCAAAAAATAAGATCGACTCACTTTCAAGCCTTTTTGTGGCCATCGAAACTAACTGGGGAGTGATCAATCCAGAATTTGAGCGCAGAAAGTTTTACGACCACTATCATCCACCTCGCGGCGACAGGAGTGAAATCAGCACCCTTTCTTATTTCGCTCCTCTTCATTTAGAAAATAAAATCGATGAAAGCTTCAATTACTGCGACCTCTCTAAGATCAATCTAGCTGGGAAACCTTATAGTTTTTGGAAGAATAACAATCCAGAAAAAATTGCTGAAGACTTCGTTGAACTCTCAAAGAAAACATCTCCTTCAGACTGGAAAAAAATTCTTTTCCCGGAGACAGGGGCATTAGAAATCGCTTTTGACTCCTTCTATAACCTTCACAACCTGAGTGATCTTTCAGGCAACTTGTTTCTAACAATTGTTATTAATGATGTTGAATTGAAAACCAAGATGACTAAAGGTGGAATGTTCTCTACTTACCTTTCGCCGAGTGAAATTGGGTAAATCCCTCTGTATCTGTCACATCCATAATAAGATGCCAGCGATCCTCTTTTCCGTAATTCACGACACGGTGGCGTTGATTGACTTTAATAAAATAAGCATCCCCATTAGCAGGAAAATGCTCTCTTTCATTTTCTGTTTCAAAAAATGCCTTATCATTCGTTAGAAGTGGGATATGGAGTCTGACGGAATAAACATCCTTGGGTGCATCCGAGTGCCAATACAATTCACTTCCGGCAGAAAGAATACTGATGCGCATGCGACAAGGCTTCAATCCTTTACTTGAAACCAGGGCCACTACCCTCTCTAATTCAGGAGTCATAAGTTCAGTTGGATGAACGTGTTTTAAATCATTAATAAGACCAAGCTCTTTCTTTTTAGCGTAAGACTTTTCTAAATCCATTTCGCCTTTATCATTAAAGACAACAGCTTCAGCATTCCAGCCGCTAAAAAGCCCCCCATCTTCAGAGAGAATAGACCAACCTTGATAGCCAGGATAGACCTCGCGGGCCCCTTGAGTACTCGCTTTAATGATGGATTGGTAAATATCCTGGACATTAAATCCAGCTTTCCAGATTTCAGCGATCATCGTCTTTTATGTTTGGTTACAGAATCCACCAGGTCATAAAACTCTTCGAGTTTTAAAGAATCATAAGAAGCATCCCAAGAAGGAGCATCATATTTTTCACAGAATTCTACAGTGGGTTCGTAGAGTTTATGAGAAAGAAATTTATCCCTAGCATTTATATCCAGGCCGATCTTATCGAAATAGTGATAGCTCTGAAAAATTTCGTGGTGAAGAATCATCCAGTGCAAATCATCATTCACATAGGGCCTGATCATCGCAGCTGAAATTTCAGCATGATTCACATGTGTAAAATAAGAACCGATATCATGAAAAAGAGCGGTAAAGACGTATTCATCACTTCTATTATCGCGACGTGCGCGCGTAGCTGCTTGAAGGCTGTGGCTTAACCTTGAAACAGGAAGAGCACCTTGGATCGTGTCTAGTTGCCTAAGAGTTTCAATCAACCTGTTTGGCAGCTGGTCACGCAGCTCATAATAGCTTTGGTCGATTGATTTCCAATCTTCACTCGTACTGTCTTTAATATTCTTAAATTTTGTAGTCACTTTTCCTCTCTCTCTATACTATCTAACAGATGAAGAATATCCAAGATCAGCTGCTAGATTTAAGTCCTGCACTTTATAAAAAATTATCCTGGCTGCGCCTGGAGGAGAAAACTCCATTTTACAACGATATAACTCCAGCCTGGTTTCAAAACTTTAAATCGGCCCTGGAAGCTATTGCTGACATTCAGGTTTTAGGCTCAGGAACGTCTTCGACCTCTGAGTATCATATCGACATGGCCTTTTTAAAACCCCAGGCCCATCTCGATTTCATTCACAGCTTCTATATTGATGGAATGGTTAAAACTTTATTTAAAGATAATATGGCCTATTCCACTCAAAACAATATCGCTTTTCATATGGCCTCAGTTCTTCCTCCTACCTGGGAGAAAAGAAATGACTCTGTAAATCTTAAGGCCCATGTGCTTTATGAAATCAGACCGGATGGAGAGAAGTTTCAGGCTGCAACCAAAGAGCATAGAAACTCATTTGATTATTTTCAATGGATGCTTTTTTTCCCTCACACTTGTTCTATTTCAGCCTACTATGACTACGATCACCGCGCCCGCCATATTCAAACTATTTATCAGGACTATGATGAAGCGGCCCACGCGAAAGTAGTTCATGAAGCACAAAAATACCCTTCATTCTTTCAGAAGCGATATGACTACAATCAGGAAAAACACATTATACACAAGCAAGGAATGGTGGAGTATAAAGGCAGAATCGATCAACACCTCATTTATGAGTCAGAGTTTCTCGATAACCGCCCTTTTCCATCTAATAAGATTATTTTTTTAGAACTTATTTAACAGCTTCGATCTTTTGAACCCAGTCTTTTAACTTTGGAAGATCTTCTCTTACCTTAAGACCGATTTCATGTAGACGCTTTTCCTCAGCCTCAGGAAGCTTTACGAACTTCACACCTTGCTTAATGAGCTTTTCTCTATTCTCCACTTCTAGTCTTAGTGAAAGCTCTCTCTCATCCATCGCTAACTTTTTCGTTTCTTCCAAGAAGATTTTTTTAGTCGCGCTATCAAGAGAGTTTAAGAAATCTTCATTAACTACAATCAGAGTTAAATAAAGGCTGTGGTACGTGTCGATAACATAGTTAGCTTTTGTTTTTAACTCTGGGTACGTTCTATAGAAAACTTCGTAACGGTTTAACTCACCTTCTTCGATATCAATCTGGTTAGCATTGAAACTATAAGCATAAGTTAAAGAACCAAACCCAGCGTTACCTGGAACGTATTTAACCCCAAGTCTTTGAGCAAATTTATCACCGGGAATGTTTCCTGGACGGTACATTCTTAGACCTTTGAAATCATCAACTGATTTGATTTCTTTTGATCCGTAAATGATTCTGTATCCACCACTGTATGTGTAAAAGAGTCCGCGGATTTTTTTGTCTGTCTTTTGATTTAATTCACCATTATAAATCCCGTCGAGGATTTTGTTACCGATATCACCATCAAGAACTTTATAAGCGTGCTCGTGGTTGCGGAACATGAAAGGCATATCGAAGGCCATAATTGGCTCGTAGTATTTCTTAAGCGAAGAAATTGTCACCTGAGACATCTCTGCCTGGCCTTCTCCTACTTTTCCAACCGGATTATCACTTCCCGGGTGATTTAAAGGACTGGCCTTGTTGATTACAACAACCTTAAGTTTCTGAGAACTTTTTTTGTAAAGCCTTTCAGAATACTCTTCAATGATATTTTTTAATTCAGTACTGCTCGGGCTATGGGCCAGGTACCAACGGATTTCTCTGGTTTTTTCAGTAGCATGAGCAGATGTAGATAAAACAAAAGCTGCAACTGTGAAGATAAGGGATAATTTCATGACCTTTCCTTAGCTATGAGATTTAAACTTATTATGAGAGAAGATTATTTTATTAAGCTGTTTGCATCGAAATCTTAATATCTTTCTGCTTTTTAAAAGCAATCAACTCATCTGAAACAGACTTCGATGACTCAAGAAAAAGATCGTATGATTCCTTTGATTTAAAAACAAGAGTTGATTGCATTGTGCCTTCTGCAATCGGGTAGAATTCTGAACGGTAAACCAGGTGACCATCATTTTCTAGCTTCGTGTTGTTGCTTCTGACTCCAGAAGTTTTAAGAAGTGTGAGAAACTCTAAAATGTCTGCTTGGTTTTTTGCGGTGAAAGTATAAAGAACTTTGTAAGTGCCTGTTGCTTTTGCAGCTGCTGTCGCACCAAGAACTGCATCCGTGCCCTTTGCACCAGACGCAAAACTCTTACCAGGTAAAATAGCCAAGCTGGCCGCTACCAGTGATAACTGTTTGAAAAATTCTCTTCTATCAAAATTCATAATTCTATTATGACCTATTTTCTAAAAAACGCTAATAAATTTATTTAATATTTCAATGGTTTAAGCCAAACTATCTGGAAAAGGCCAGTTTTAAAGACCAAATTTTAATGACTTAGAACTTTCAATCCCCTAGCTAAAGGACTGAGTTTACAAAGGCCTCCCGCTAAAAGTGAGTCCTATTCTGGGCAGGAGTGTATACACACCTAAAACCCATAAATGGGTATCGCTTGAAGGTAAAGACATCTACGCCCAATGAAAAAACACCAGTCATAAAAGGCGATTTATGTTTCCAAAAACCACTGCGACCAATTCCATTTCTTTTCACATCGTGAGTCCAATAATAACCAAGCCCACAATAGCTATATTCAATTTGTGGTGTTTCACATTTTTGATCCGGTCCAAAAGAGGCATAACGAACATCTTTAAAATCGACGAGGCTTACATACATCTGAGGAGCTTCAATTTGTTTTTTATCATTGATGTCTTTGACCCATTCAGCAACATTGCCGGCAAAATCCCAGATTGTTTCACCGTTAGAAAGTTTATGGGTTCTCTTTTCTAAATTCCATTTTAATGAAGAGCAACTTTGTCCTGTGAGATAACAAGCTTCATCATCATTAGAACTAGCTTCAAGGGCCCTGTCAGGCACACCATCGCTATGGCCAATATTCAATGTTCCTTTAAAAGGAATACCGGTATTCCAATTTGATTGAGTATGAGAAATATCCCGCGCGATTTCAGTCCACTGAGCATTGCTAATAAGATCATAACCGTGACCTAGATCCTGACAGGCCTTCAATGCTTCTTTTTGATTAATCTCTACCCATGGCCGATCTTTAGCTTCTGATGAAGCTTTTTTATCTTTGTCTTTTTTCATTTCATACTTGGCGACACAAATATTTTTAAAGGCGACATAGTTCGCTGGACATGCCGATTGAGCATGAAGAGGCTGCGAAAAAAAAAGAAGGGCCTTAATAAACAAAACCATCAACCAAACCAATTTTATCCTGCACTTCTTTTGTAAAAGTGCCATCGATTCTTAAAGTATAGCGCATTTCATTTTCAGCATCGACTCCATGATAGTCACGGTTATTAAAGAAATACGCTCGGCAACTTGGATCAAGATAACTCTTTTCTCCAGTCACTTCATTGTAAATAAAGCTTGGTCTTCCTTTTGATAAAAAAAGATTTACGCTGTGATCGCGGTGAGACTCTTGAATATAATCACGGTGTACGACTGTTGGAACCAAAGGATAGCTGACAAAGAGAAGAACTCTCCCCACTTCATCAAAAACTTTTCCTTTGAGAGATTCAATATAAGAGACAAGCTTTGGAAAGTGAGCCGCATTTTCATGCCAGTCACTCTGGAGTTCTTTTTCAGAAGTTTTCTTTAAAAAATTATTATAGCGCAAATAACAAACGCCATACCACGGACTAAGAGCACCAAAGGCCATATAGTAGTAACGTCTCTTTTGCTGCAAAGTCAGGTCTTTGGTTCTTTCGCGGTGAAATCCAGTTGGGTCGTAGGCTTCGATATTTTCAACGATTTCTGACTCCAGAAACATATTGCCGTAGTCTTTGCGAAGTTCAGGTGGAATCTCCCCCATAATGTAGGAATGGTCCAGTTTATCAACTAAGGCCAGACCAAGAATCACTTCATGGTGAAGATCCATAAAAGAAGACGTGTCCAGGAACTCTTCCATATTCACGAAGAGTTTTCCATTCACTCCTTTAGGTCCAATAAGGGAATGTTTAAAATTTCCACTTGTCGTTGACATCGCTTCCTTATTTTTCTTTACTATTAAAAATGATTAATCCCATAAAGCTTAACAAATCCGACATCAATAAAGAAGTCTCTAGAGTCACCCGCGCAGGAAATTTACTGTCAAAAGACTCTGTTCTTTATCATCAGTGGAGAATTTTCTGGGTTACCGAAGACGTCGTTCATCGGATTAAAGTGATCAGGATCATTGAATCAGGACACCCCGAGTCGCTTTACACGAAAGGATCACTGCATCCCATTAATAGTGTCCCCATTCCCAGTTCAGAACTTGAAAAAACTCTTCAGGATATCGATCCTCATCTTTTTGACTATGCTGTTGTGATTCGCGATGGGACTTTGATTAACCACTTCATGGATTTCTGGATTTATGTCAATTATCAGATTTACCTTTTAGAAAATGCCCACGCACATAAAGCAAGCAACCTGCTTGTTTCTATCTTTAATTTAAAAGAGAAGAGCTCAAAAGAAATTGAGCTCATCAATGAATTCCAGGGAATTTTAATCGCAGGTGAAAATGCGAATGCTATTCACACTTTCATCAAGCGCTATTACGACTATTCCCTGCAAAGAGTTTATCTGCTCAATAACGACAGTCTGGAAATTGCACCCTATAACTTTTCTCCCGAAGAAATTTTCTGTGTCTCTTCTGGGATAAAACCCGTGCATTACTTTGATCAGATGAAGCAGTCATTAAAAAAAATTCATTTTTGTGACTATAGCCCGTTGGCCCTGCAGTTCTGGAAAGATGTTATCCAATGTAAAAATATGAATGCACTCCTGAGTGTTTTTGAAAAATACTCTCCCTATTTTTTGGGCCCTTCAGCTAATGCGATGGAAGCTGTCAAACTCACGCTCAATCATCAAATTGAAAATTTCTTTCAAGACAGTGCCCACTTCTTCACTCTTCTTGATCAAATGAAAGAGCGCTCTCATTTTCTTCAAGTTGATATTATTGGCAACTTAGATTTTTTAACTCAGGCAAGTGGCCCTTATTATTTCTGGTTTTCTAATTCCTATGAAAGAAACCTCACTCTTCTTCAAGAAACAAAGGTCCAGCATAGGGAAGCTCACTTAATGCGCCTTCAACGATTAAAAAGCTTTCATCAGGAAACCATTTATTACAACACTGCCAATTACGATTTTAAAATCGGAAGCCTCACATCGCCTCACTCTCTTGGCACCCAGGACATTCCGGACTCAACTCCCATGGAATGGCTTTCGCTATAATTGTCATTTTTGCCAATTAGGATAAAATAGATACATGTTTAAATGGGACGAAATTCTTCAGAGTAAAGTGCTCCGCTACTACGGCTCGTGCCTAGCGCTGATTCATGTGATTACTTCCTATCTTTTTTCAAGTTACCGCATTGATGACCTGGCCCGCGAAAGTGCTTTTCCTATTTGTTACCCCGGTCTTGAAGGATGTGAGCACTGGAGATTTTTCTCCTCCCCTGAACTGCGCACCTTAATGATTTTTTATGGAGCTTTCGCCATTGCAACCATTGTGGCCTTTATCAGCGAACGTTTTAAAAAAATCGCTCCTTTAATGCTTCTTGGCCTTTGTGTTTTTAAATTAATCCTGCAGCTCTCTGATTACAGGATTGCCACGAACTACCACTTTCTCGCTCAAGTTGTTACTTTTGCTTACCTACTTGTTCCCCATCGTATTGCCACTATGTCCATCCTATTACCTGGGTTTTATTTCTGCGCAGGACTTCTGAAACTCAATGTCGATTGGTTAAGTGGTGACACTTTAATTAAGCCCTCTATCATTCAAGGACCTCTTTTAAGTGCTCTGCTGGTGTACTGTCTCTTATACACATCTCCGAGCCCACGAGACGCTCAGTTATCT
>CAXHHE010000131.1:0-8445 GCA_964016365.1 uncultured Bacteriovorax sp.
ACGAGATACCTGAGCGTCTCGTGGGCTCGGAGATGTGTATAAGAGACAGCTTACATCTGGAGTGACAGTGAATTTTTTTAACTCTCCTTGAGAGTAAACTTCCACTTCTACAGATGTTTTTGTGTAAGTCTGAAGTTTTTCTCTTAGCTCTTCAAAGCTTGAGACTTTCTGACCTTCAAGGGCCACGAAGACGTCATCCCCTTTGATCCCTACTTTATCAGCAGGAGAACCCATGTTTACACTTCTGACCATAAGGTCAATTGTTCTAAAGTTTTTTGCCTGAAGAGCGGCCACCATCGTTTTTAGATCAGTGTACTCAACTGCGATCTCTTGTCCTTTTGTCAGGTCAGCTTTGATTTCATCTGAAGAAAGATCTTCAGTTTTAGCTACCGGATATAAATAAAGAGTTTTAATTCCCGTCAATGTTCCAAGCTCTTCAATTGAATGAGAGAAATCCACCTGGTCTTTTTTTACTGAAACAACGTAACGGTTAGCACTTGGATCAACCACTAACGGCTTTCTTAAAATTGGTGGGTATTTTAAAACTTCATCAAAGAACTTATCGCCCTGGAAGTTTACACTCAGGTCTTGAAGCTCTCCGTTTCTCTTAATTGTTAGCTGGCTTACAACCGTGCTTCCTTCAACCATTAGGTCTGATGGATTGTACACTTCGTTGTCGTTTACCTTAACTAGAACGTCTCCAGTTCTTAAACCATTTTGATAAAGAACTGATTCAGGAGCGATTGCTCCGATTTTAATTTCTGGAATTCTCTCCCCTACGATGAGAAGCGAGAAGAAAATAACAAATGCCAGGATGAAGTTTGCTAATGGTCCACCCATAACAATCCAAAAGCGCGCCCACTTACCCTGGTGAGTAAAACTTTGTGCTCTTTCGCTTTCTGGAATTTCGTCTTTATTAAACGGATCATCACCGAACATTTTTACGTAACCACCTAATGGAATAGCGGAAACGGCGTATTCAGTGTCGCCCCATTTTTTCTTGAAAATCTTCGGTCCAAACCCGATTGAAAAAACTTCAACTCTTACACCAAATAGTCTGGCGAAAAGAAAGTGTCCCAATTCGTGAAAGAATACGAGTGGTCCTAGGAAAACAATAAAAATAATGATTTTTTCTAATAACATGGAAGCCTCTAAAAGGAGAGAATACTAAAGTAAGTGCTGTCCCAGATATTTTACAACAATCACGAAAAAAGGCGATAGGAAGATAAGACTGTCTATGCGATCGTAAACCCCACCGTGTCCGGGAATCAGGTTTGAACTGTCCTTGATCGCAAACTCTCTTTTCATTTTAGACTGAACTAAATCACCAACTTGAGACATAGCTCCGCACACAGCGAAAATAGCTGAGTAATACCATCTGAAATCACCGAAAAACTGCCACCATGCCAGTGAAGCAAGGACAGCTGCTATCATCATCCCACCAATTAGACCTTCTACGGTTTTTTTGGGACTTACGGCCGGCCATAGTTTGTGTTTACCAAAATTTTTGCCCACAAACCAAGCACCAGTATCCATGGAGTAAGTAACGATCAACAGCATTCCCAGGATTTCTCTCCAGTATTCGCTGTCGAAATAAATTCCAATTGAAAGAAGCGGCAGCATAACAAAAGTTGTAATGATGGCCGGATTTTTTCTCGAGCTATTTTTCATAAACTCGCCCGAGCTTGGAATTTTAAATAAATAATAAATAAGAAAAAGATTTAAAAAGATCGCCGCGACTGTGAAGAAACCAAGCGAGAGTTTTGCACCCAGGACATTCACCGACACAAAAAGGATGATGAAAAATCCCATCACATATTTGTAATTAAATTCTTCTCTTCTTGTCTGAGAAAAATTCACCAGCAGTTCATCAATACAAAGTAAAGCTGCTGCCAGGATAACTGCTAACGTCGTCCACTTTCCAAAAATAACCGCCACGACAACAATAGCTGCCATAACAAGTGCGGAAATGATTCTTGCTTTTGTATTAGACACCATTACCCTCGAATTAATCTCTGATTTTCGCGGGCAACGATCACATTCGTTTCAAGATTAGCTGTCGGAGCGATGGCCCCAAATCTTCTCTCTCTCTTTGCTACTTGCTCGATAATGAATCTGAACTCAGTCACCGTAAAATCCGGCCACTTTGTTTCAGTGAAAAACATTTCAGCATAAGCAATCTGCCACAACATAAAATTAGACACGCGGTGATCTCCACCCGTTCTAATTAAAAGATCCACGTCTCCAAGATCCGGGATCATTAAAAATTCATTCAAATCATCTTCGCTCATCTCTTTGCCAGGGTTCGCTTTCATAAAACGATTAACAGCATAAGCAATTTCAGAACGAGCTCCGTAACCAAAAGCAAATGTCAGCTTCAAGCCTGTATGGTGAGCAGTCTCCCCTTCAAGTTGAGCGATAAGTTTCTTGGTTTGTTCTGGAAGATTAGAAACATCTCCCATGATTCTAAAACGGATGTTATTTTTTAGAATTCTTTCACGTTCCTTTTTTAGGAATTTAAAAAGTAGATTGAAAAGAACACGGACTTCCGTCTGAGGACGGCTCCAGTTCTCTGAAGAAAAAGCATACATTGTTAAAGCTTCAATACCTAAGTTATCCGCTTCTTCAACGATAGTTGAAACCACTGCAGACCCGCGCACGTGCCCCCAGACTCTGGGATGCGAGCGTTGTTTTGCCCAACGGCCATTGCCATCCATGATGACAGCGACGTGTTTAATATTGTGGCTGAGTGGTTCCAAACTTTTCCTTATTTAGATTGCAAGAACTTCTTTTTCTTTGTTCGCAACCACAGTATCGATTTCTTTTGTAAATTTATCAGTGATATTCTGAATTTCTGTTTGAATCTTTTTAGAATCATCTTCTGAAATCGTCTTATCTTTTTCTGCTTTTTTTACAGCTTCGTTAGAGTCACGTCTTAGGTTTCTAAGAACAACTTTAGCGTCTTCACCGATTTTTTTAATTTCTTTTGCAATGTCTTTTCTCTTATCTTCAGTTAGTGAAGGAAAGTTAAGACGAACAAAATTTCCATCGTTCGTTGGAGTCACACCAAGGTTCGCACCAAAGATTGCCTTTTCAATTGCAGCAATCATCGTTTTATCGAATGGCTGAATTTGAAGTAAACGAGCTTCTGGAGTTGAGATTTGTCCCAACTGAGAAATCGGGCTCATTGTCCCGTAGTATTCAACTTGTACTCCATCAAGGATAGAAGCAGATGCTCTTCCTGTGCGTACTTTTGTAAGTTGGTGTTTAAGTGAATCAACTGCTTTTTTCATTGAATCATTTAATGAAGTTTTTGTTTCATTCATCATAATGACATCCCCTTAGTTAGAAATAGTTATGTTATCTATTTGTTAGTTACAATCGTTCCAATTGTTTCGCCCATTACTGCGCGCTTGATATTTCCTTCTTCAAACATATTGAAAACAAGAATATCAATTTCGTTGTCCATACAAAGGCTGATGGCCGTAGAATCCATGACCGAAATGCCTTTATTTAGAACGTCGATAAACTTTAGTTTATCAATTTTTACAGCATCTTTAAACTTCATTGGATCTTTATCGTAAATTCCATCAACTTTTGTTGCTTTCATGATTACATGTGCGTCAATCTCGTTTGCACGAAGCGCCGCAGCGGTATCCGTCGTAAAGTACGGGTTCCCTGTTCCTGCCGCGAAAATCACCACTCTTTTCTTCTCAAGGTGGCGAACTGCACGTCTTCTGATGTACGGCTCAGCGATTTCTTGCATATCGATCGCTGTCAGTACGCGTGTATTGATTCCATGTCTCTCAAGGCTGTCTTGAAGTGCCAGAGAGTTGATAACTGTCGCCAGCATCCCCATGTGATCCGATGTCGTTCTATCCATTCCTTTTGTAGCTCCAGCTACACCACGGTGAATGTTACCACCACCAATAACGATTGCGATCTCAACACCCATGGCCTGAAGTTCTTTCACCTCTGTTGCAATGTTTGTCAGAACGTCTGCTGAAATTCCATGCCCTTGCTCACCAGCAAGTGCCTCTCCTGAAAGCTTTAAAAGAATGCGATTATACTTCATTAGGTTTCCTCAAATTTGGGTCAAAAAAAAGGGGCCTTTTGAGCCCCTTTTTGTGTTTGGTAAATTCTTAATTACTGTTTTCCACCAGTCATTGAAGCAACTTCAGCTGCGAAGTCGTCAACTTTCTTCTCAATACCTTCTCCAAGTGTGAACTTAGCAAATCTTCTAACGTCGATTTTCTCTCCGATTTTGATTGTTAGTTCATTGATTAGGTCTTGAACTGAAATGTCTGGGTTCTTGATAAATTTTTGATCAAGAAGACAAACTTCAGTAGAAAGTTTTTTAACTTTCCCTTCAACGATCTTAGAGATCATTGCTTCTGGTTTTCCTTCTTCTTTTAACTGAGCTGTATAGATCGCAATTTCTCTTTCTACGAACGCTTGGTCCATTTCAGAAGATCTTACGAATTTTGGATCAGCAGCAGCGATGTGCATAGCTACGTCTTTTACGAAGTTTTGGAAATCGTCAGATTTTGCTACGAAGTCAGTTTCACAGTTGATTTCAACCATTACACCAATTCTTCCACCGTGGATGTATGATCCGATTGCACCTTCAGCTGCAATTCTAGATTGTTTTTTCTGAGCAGCTGCAAGACCTTTTTGTCTTAGGTAATCGATCGCTTTTTCAAGGTCACCATTAGTTTCCCCAAGTGCTTTTTTACAGTCCATCATTCCAGCGCCAGTTTTTTCTCTTAGTTCAGAAACAAGCTTTGCAGTAATTTGTGTCATATCTATTCCCTTTATCGTTTAAATTAAGTTCTTAAAAATTATTCTTCGTCAGCAAGATCGATGTCGTTTTCGAATTTGCTGATGATTTCTTTTTCAAGAGCAAGGTCACGAGAAGAATCTTTTGAACCTTTTTCAAGCTTGTTGTTCTTCTTAGCGATGTTTAATCCTTCTGCTACTGAGTTTGCGAAGTATTCTGTGAACATAGACACAGACTTAATCGCATCGTCGTTTCCTGGAACTACGAAATCAACACCAGTTGGGTCACAGTTTGTATCTGTGATAGCTACAACAGGAATCCCTAGGTTGTTAGCTTCTTGGATAGCGATTCTTTCGTTGTTTGGATCGATAACGAAAAGAGCTCCTGGAAGCTTTCTCATTTCTTTAATCCCACCAAGAACTTTTTCAAGTTTAATAACTTCTTTCTCGATGTTGATTCTTTCTTTCTTAGTTAGAAGACCGAAATCTCCTGTTTCTTTCATTTTTTCTACTTTGCGAATTTTATCGATAGATAGAGCTACAGTTTTGTAGTTTGTAAGCATCCCACCTAACCATCTTGAAGTAACGTAGTTTGCTCCACAGTCCTGAGCAGCTTTTGTTACAACTTCTTGTGCTTGTCTTTTTGTTCCTACGAAAAGAACTGGCTTTCCTTCAGCTGCAGTTTTCTTTAGGAAATCGTAAGCGTCTTTTGCTAGAGGAATAGTTTTAGCAAGATCGATAATGTAGATACCGTTCTTCTCACCATAAACGTATTTTTTCATTTTTGGGTTCCACTTTTCAGTCTGGTGACCAAAGTGTGCGCCTGCTTCTAGTAGGCCTTTTAGAGATAATTCTGACATAGATACTCCGTTGGTTAATCGAATTGCCTGTGAGCCGCCAAAGACGGACCAACATTTCAGACAACTGAAATTATTAATGAGCTAGATATGTAACACGGAAGAGTAAGTTTTTGCAAGGAATATGAGAGATTCAAGAGGGGTTTTCCCTCTCAAATCTCCAATGAAAATCTATTTAAGTTAACGACTCAGAACCCATCAAAACTTTACGCGGTTTGGAGCCCTGCGCAGGCCCTACAACACCCTGAGCTTCCATCTCTTCAATTAAGTTGGCTGCTCGGTTATACCCTACTCCAAGACGTCTTTGAAGCAGTGAAGCACTCGCTGAACGGTGCTCTAGCACCACGCGAACTGCCTCATCGTATTTGTCATCTCGTCCACCTGATGAAGACTCACCACTCTCGCGAGTTGTGACAGCTGCCATCGGTTCTTCTTCTCCGCCATTTTCCAGGAATTCCATAATGTGCGGGTTATATTCTGGAGTCATTTCCGACAGTTTATCGGCCAGAGCTTCGATCTCGGCCTCATCAATAAACGCCGAGTGGATACGAGTTGTATCTACCCCGTACTTGTAAAGCATATCCCCTTTACCAAGTAGTTTTTCCGCCCCCATCGCATTCAAAATCGTTCTTGAGTCTTGTGAACTCGTTACACGGAAAGAAACACGCGTTGGGAAGTTCGACTTGATAACCCCGGTGATAACATCAACTGAAGGTCTCTGAGTCGCAACAATTAAGTGAATCCCTGCTGCACGGGCCTTCGCCGCCAGACGGTTAATTTGCGTTTCAATCTCTTTCCCTTTTGCTGAAAGAATAAGATCTGCAAACTCATCCACGATAATAACGATAAATGGAAGTTCGTATGTATCTTCACTCGCATACTCATAGTGCTTTCTTAATTTTTCCAGCGCCTGAGGTTGAGCATTTTTTAATTTATGGTTGAAACCTTCAATGTTTCTCACCCCAAATTCCGACATAATTGTGTAACGTCTATCCATTTCCTGACAAGCCCACAGAAGCGAAGTCGCCGCCGTCTTTGGCTCAGTAATAACCGGCATTAGCAGGTGAGGAAGACGAGAATAAAGTGCAAGTTCCAGCTGTTTCGGGTCAATCAGGATCAGCTTCATTTGGTTAGGCGACTTCTTAATTAAAAGCGACACTAAAACCGAGTTAATGAACACCGACTTACCAGCACCAGTTGATCCGGCAACCAGCATGTGTGGCATCGCTGCCAGGTCTACAACAACAGGCTCACCGAAAGCATCTTTCCCCATCGCCAACGGAAGATGGTGAGAAGTATTAGTAAAATCTTTCGACCCAATGATTTCATCAAGGAAAATAAAATCGCGCGGATTTCTTGGAACCTCAATCCCTACAGTTGTTCTCCCTTTCATTGGGTAAACCATACGAATCGGCGATCCAGAAAGCGCAAGTGACAAATCTTCTGCAATTGAAGTCAGACGAGAAACCTTCTCCCCTGGTCCAAGCTCCCATTCAAAAGTATCAACCACCGGCCCTTTAAGCACGTTGATGATCTGACCTTGAATCTTAAATTCTCCAAGCTTCGCCTGAATTTTAGAGATAATATCGTGGAAGTATTTTTCATCCGGTTGATGAAATTTTGTCTCTTTTTTCGTATTTCCCAATTTAACCAGATTGTAATACTGGTCATCATCAAAGCTATCAACTTTATGAGCACGATTTTTAAATGTTGAGATTTCCGACTCATCCACATACTCATCGTCATCATGAGAAGACTGCACCACCACTGGCAAATGCTCTTCCATCTCATCTTCATCAACCACTGCCGGCTCAACTTTTTTCGCCTCAGTAATTGGAACAAGGAACGCTTCACTCTTAACTTCTTCTGCATTTTCAGCAGCTGGAGAATGATCCGGAAGTAAAATTGGAGCCGCTTCTTCTTTAGCCGCCTTCTCAGCTTCTTTAGCTTTTAAAGCAGCTTTTGACATTGGAAGTGCTGCCGGTGCTGCCACCATTGGCTCCTCTGCCATTTCTTCTTCAAGCTCATCCTCACCTTCAGTTTTCGGTTTAATAAACTTGTCTTTTAGTAATAAAAACTTCTCCTGAACTGGAGCTGTCGCTGCCTGGTAATCAAAATTCTTCAATCCAGAAGTCGCTTGTTGAACTTTTTCAGTGAAACCACCTCTAAAAGTCCCCCATAAAAATAACGTTCCAGCAGCGGCCCAAACCAAGAACATTGAAAACGCCGAAAACGTCATATCAAGAATTTGATATAAACCCGCCCCTAAAAGTGACGGTTGAAAATAGAAAATAGTAAGTAGGGAAAAAATTGAAAGTGAAAAGATATTTAAGGCATCAATCCAGTCTGCTCTTTTTGAAAAGACCAAAACATAGAATGAAGTAAAGATAGCACATGGAATGAAAACCCACGGCCCAGAATAATAATTGATGAAATTTAAAAAACTTGTTCCGTAGTAGCTGAAAAATCCACTCGATGATGCTGACGAAATCGAAAGATAATTATCCGGTAAAGTGTCTCTGTAATAAAACACCACCAAAGTAATAATCGTCAGGAAAAAAAGAGTAAAAAGCTCATATTTAAGTATTTTTGTATTCATCATACTTAAATTCTACATCATGCTTTGTCGAACTCAACTGAAAACATCCGCGTATCAAGTGCTCATGACACCTTATTAAATACTGCAGGTTTAAGATCGATAAAGTTCTTGTGAATTGAAAAAAGGCATAAAAAAACCCGAGACCAAGCTCGGGTTTTTTATAAAATAAGAGGGTGCATTGACCTTTTCTCACACCAAGCTTCCCTGGCA
>CAXHHE010000132.1:0-8442 GCA_964016365.1 uncultured Bacteriovorax sp.
AGAGCTAAGAGCTAAGAACTTCACAAAGATCTGTTCACTAGCTCCAGAAGTTCTTTAATTAGTTAATAAGGTAATAAGAGAAGTTTATGAAAAAATTAAAAGTAAATGACGAAGTAATCGTAACAACTGGTAAGAGCGCTGGTAAGACTGGAAAAGTTCTTTCTGTTAACAGAAAAACTAACAAAGTTATTGTTGAAGGCGTGAACGAAGTAAAGAGATCGATGAAGCCAAGTCAACAAAACCCTGAAGGCGGATTTGCTATGAAGAATCTTCCACTTCATGCAAGTAACGTTTCTTTGATCAGCCCAAAAACAAAGAAACCAACTAAAGTAAAGTTTGTTGTTGGTAAGGATAACAAAAAATCTAGAGTTTCTAAGGCTTGTGGCGCTGTAATTTAATAGGGAAAATTTATGAGTAGACTAAAAGACGTATATAAAAAAGAAGTTGTACCATCGCTAGTTAAGAAATTTAACTATTCTAATGTACACATGATTCCAAAGATTGAAAAAATCGTAGTTAACTGTGTAACTAAAGACGCAGTATCTAACTCTAAAGTAGTTGATACAATCGTTGCTGACCTTGGAGCAATCACAGGTCAAAAACCAGTTATCGCAAGAGCTAAAACTTCAATCGCTTCATTCAAAGTAAGAGAAGGGATGCCACTAGGTGCTTCAGTTACTCTTCGTGGTGAAAAAATGTATGAATTCCTTGATAGATTAATCTCAATCTCTCTACCACGTGTAAGAGACTTTAGAGGTGTATCAAATAAAGGATTTGATGGAAAAGGGAACTACACTCTTGGACTAAAAGAGCAAATTATCTTCCCAGAAATCAACTACGATAAAATTGATAAAATCAGAGGCTTAGGGATTTCAATCGTTACTTCTGCAAAGACTAACGAAGAAGGAAGAGAGCTTTTAACATTGATTGGTATGCCTTTTAGAAAATAATGGAGTTATAAATGGCTAGATTAGCTAAAATTATTGCAAACGATAAAAAACCTAAGTTCCAAGTAAGACACAGAAATAGATGCGAACACTGTGGAAGACCAAGAGCTTTCATTAGAATGTTTAAACTATGCAGAGTGTGTTTCAGAAACCTATCTCTTAAAGGGATGGTTCCTGGCGTAACTAAGTCTAGCTGGTAATTAGAGGATATAGAGGAATATATGCAAACAGATCCAATTTCAAACATGCTTACAGTAATCAGAAATGGTAACAGCGCTGGCCACGAGAAAGTAGAATTTCCAGCTAGCAAAATTAAAGCTGCTATCTGTAAAGTTCTAAAAGACGAAGGATACATCAAGTCTTTTAAAATCGTTGCTAAGGCACCAAATGATATCAAAATTAAAGTTGCTCTTAAAGAAGGTGCAATTGTTGGTCTACAAAGAGTTTCTAGGCCAGGTCTAAGAAGATATAACAGCTATGACTCTTTCACTCGCGTAATGAGTGGTCTAGGTGTGTCAATCGTTTCTACTTCAAAAGGTGTTATGTCATCTCGCGAAGCTAAGAAAAATAAAGTGGGCGGAGAAATTCTCTGCAACGTTTGGTAGGAGTTTAAGTCATGTCACGTATTGGTAAACATCCAGTAAATATTCCTGAGAAAGTTGAAGTTACTATCAAAGGTGACCTTGTAACTGTAAAAGGTGTAAAAGGTACTTTAACTCATAAATTAAACAGCAACGTAATTGCTACAGTTGAAGGAAAAACAATCGTAGTAAAGCCTAAAGACGAATCTACTGTAGCAAGAGCTCAGTGGGGAACAGCTCGTACTCTAGTTAACAATATGGTAACTGGTGTATCAGCAGGTTTCGTAAAGTCTCTAGAGTTCACAGGGGTAGGTTATAAAGCGGCCGTAACTGGTAACGTTCTTAACCTAAGTTTAGGTTACTCTCATGCAATCGATTTCCCGCTTCCAGCTGGAATCACTGCAAAGGTTAACAAAAACCAAATCGATATCGAAGGATCAAATAAGGAACTTGTTGGACAAGTTGCTGCTAAAGTTAGATCTTTCAGAGAGCCAGAGCCATATAAAGGGAAAGGTGTTAGATACACTACTGAAACTATTATTAGAAAAGCTGGTAAAGCTGGTGGTAAAGGTAAATAATTAATTACTTAATTGGGATCATATATGAGAAAGCAGTACGGTAAAGCAGGAACAAAAAAAGACCAACAAAGACAGAAGAGACGTTTAACGATCAGAGCGAAAGTTATCGGTACTTCTGAAAGACCTCGTATTTGTGCAACTAAATCAAACAAGCACATTACTGTTCAGGTTATTGACGATTCAAAATCAATCAGCCTTTTCACAGTAAGTACTTTTGGTAAAGCTGCTGCAGCTGATAGCTGCAACATCGAAGGTGCAAAAAAGGTTGGTGCTAAAGTTGCTGAAACAATGAAGTCAAAGAAGCTGAGCACAGCTGTATTCGATAGAGCTGGTTACAGATATACAGGCGTAATTGCAGCACTTGTACAGTCTATTAGAGAAAGCGGAATCCAGGTTTAGGAGATAATATGTCTGAAGAAATTTCTGTAATTGAAGAATTAGAAACTGAAGGTGGAAAAAAAGGTCCACGCGGTAAAAAAGGCGATGGCGCTGGTGCTCCTAAGAAAAAAGCCCCTGGTCCAGCAGGAACAGAACTTGAAGAAAGAGTTGTTGCTGTAAATCGCGTTGCTAAGGTAGTTAAGGGTGGTAGAAGATTCTCTTTCTCAGCTCTAATGATCGTTGGTGATAAAAAAGGTAAAGTTGGATACGGTTTAGGAAAAGCAAAAGAAGTTCCTGAAGCTATCAGAAAAGCAACTCAAGAAGCTTATAAGAACATGATTACTGTTCCTCTTGATAACGGAACTATTCCACACGAAATCCTAGGAGAGTTCGATGCAGGAAAGATCCTATTCAAGCCAGCTGCAAACGGTACTGGGGTAAAGGCGGCAGGTGCTTGTCGTTCAATTCTAGAGCTTGCAGGGGTGCACAACATTTTAACTAAGTCTCTACGTGGAAATAACCCACATAACGTGGTTAAGGCAACTTTCAAGGCTCTTAAAGGTCTTAGATCAGTTGAATCAATTGCAAAAGCTAGAGATAAAGACGTTAAAGGTCTTAGAGCTAAAAACTAATTAGGAAATTTTATGGCTAAAACATCATCAACAATTAAAGTAAAACTTGTAAAAGGACTTCCTGGGACAACTAAAGGTGTTCAAGCGAACGTTCGTGGCCTTGGACTAAGAAAAGTTGGTCAGGTTTCTGAGCTTGAAAATACTCCAAGCGTAAGAGGGATGATCAAGAAAATTATCCACATGCTAAAAGTAGTAGAATAAGAAAAGATCGAATTATAGAGGAATTGTTATGTTAACTTTAAATAATCTACAAAGCCCAAAAGGTGCTAATAGAAACACAAAAAGAATTGGTCGTGGACAAGGTTCTGGTCAAGGTACTCAGGCTGGTAAAGGTCACAAAGGACAAAAAGCTAGAAAATCTGGACACGTTAGAACTGGTTTCGAAGGTAACAACCTTCCTCTATACATGAGACTACCAAAGCGTGGATTCAACAACGTTAGATTCGCGGATCCATTCGCAGTTGTAACGCTTGAGAACATCGAAGCGAAATACGCTAAGTCTGAAACTGTAAACAGAGAGACTTTAATTGCTAAAGGACTTCTGTCTGGAGCAAATAAATCTCTAAAAATTAAGGTTATCGGCAATATTGCATTGACTAAAGCGCTAAACTTTGAGGAAATTACTAAGTTTTCAAAGAAAGCACTTGAATCAATCCAAAACAGTTCTGGAACTGTTAAGTAGTTAAGGATAACTAATGTCGACATCTCAGGGAAAAATAGAGGAACTTAAGAAACGCATATTTTATACATTTCTTCTGCTGCTAGTTTACAGACTAGCAGCTCAAGTACCTGTTGCAGGTGTTAATGCTTCGGCTCTAGCATCGTACTTCTCTGAAGGTGGCGGCGGGATTTTCGACCTAGTTAACACGTTCTCTGGTGGTGCTTTTAAGAGATTCTCAGTGCTTGCACTTGGGATCATGCCTTACATCACTACATCAATCATCTTCTCGCTACTAGGAGAAGTTGTACCTCAAATCCAAGAAATGCAAGAAGACAGCGAAGGTAACAAGAAGATCCAGAAATGGACTCGTTACGCTTCAGTTCTTCTATGTTGTATTCAAGGTTATGGTATGGCCGCTGTGTTCGAAGGCTTCAGAAGCCCGACAGGTGTTCCACTTATCAATGAACCAGGGATGCTTTTCAGACTTACAACTATGATTACTCTAGCTGGTGGAACAATGTTCCTTCTATGGTTAGGGGAAAGAATCACTGAATTCGGCCTTGAAAACGGTGTTTCACTTATCATTTTCACAGGGATCGCAGTTGAACTTCCAGCTGAATTCTTCCAAAAGGTAACTCTGTTTAGAAATGGAGAGCTTTCTGGGTGGAACCTAGCTATCGGGGTAGCGATTATCGCCCTATCTCTTTACATTGTTTCTTATATTGAAAGTGCGTTTAGAAATATCCCAGTTCAATATGCTAAAAAAGTAGTAAATAACAAAGTGTACGGTGGAGCTCAAAACCTTCCACTAAGACTAGATACTGGTGGGGTAATGCCTCCAATCCTAGCTTCTTCACTTTTAGCTGCCCCGGCAACTCTAGCGAACTTTGTTCCAGCTACGAGCCCTCTGAAGCCATACGTTGATACGATTCACCAGTCGTTAATGCCAGGTCAACTTCTGTTTAACCTAGTGTTTGCACTGTTGATCTTCTACATGTCATTTTTCTATGCTCCAATTCAGTTTAAAACTAAAAAAGTTTCTGAAATGCTGCAAAAGAACAATGCCTTTGTTCCAGGAATCAGACCAGGGGACAAAACTAAGGAGTACTTAGACTTCGTTCTTAACAGAGTGACTTTCTTTGGTGCCCTTTTCCTAATCGTTGTGTGTATTCTTCCATCTGTAATCACTGGAAGCCACTCACGCTTCGAGGGAACTTCGCTTCTGATCATGGTATCTGTAGCGATGAGAGTAATGCTAAACGTTCAGACATTTATGTATTCTGATAAATACGAGACCGCCTTCAAGAGTAGAGGGAAATACAACGGTCCAAATAGAAGATTTTAATAATGAAACCTCATTTGATCATCTTAGGGGCTCCTGGCTCTGGAAAGGGAACTCAGGCAGCGAAATTAGTTGAAAAAGGCTACAAGCATATTTCAACAGGTGATCTTCTAAGGGCTGAAATTGCAAAAGGTACGGAATTAGGCCAGAAAGTCGCAGGAATTATCTCAAGAGGCGACCTGGTAGACGATAGAACTGTTATGGCCCTCCTAAAAGCTAACTGCGACGTAGACAAAGTTAGTTATATTTTTGATGGGTTCCCACGTAACATTGCCCAGGCAGAAATGCTTGAGGCTGAACTGCTTCAAGGGAAAAAGACCCTTGCAGTTTATTTTAAGATTGATTTGAGCATTCTCGTATCACGTGTAGTGAACAGAAGAACTTGTAGCAAGTGTGGAGAAATCTACAACATGGCTACTAAGCCTCCTCGTGTTGCTGATACATGTGACAAGTGTGGTGCAACTGGAAGTCTGACCCAGCGCAAAGATGACACTGAAGAAGTTGTCTCTAACCGCCTGCAGATTTTCAAGGACACTGTAGACCCGATGCTTGCCTTCTATAAATCGAAGGGAGTTTTGGTCGAGCTTGATGCTTCAAAACAAGAAAAAGATGTTTTCTCGGCACTAGAAAAAGTTATTGGTTAACAAATTAAATTGACCTAAATATAGCTCTTGCATAATGAGATTGTTTTAGGATATACAACCTGCTTTAGGGGAATATGAGCGATAAAGATATTATTGAAGTGGAAGGCGAAGTCACTGAACTTCTTCCTAACACAAAATTTCGTGTGAAATTACCGAATGGGCACATTATCATTGCCCATATTAGCGGAAAGATGCGCATGCACTTTATCAAAATTCTTCCTGGAGATAAGGTTCTTGTTGAAATTAGTAAATACGATTTAACTAAAGGTAGAATCACTTACAGAAGTAAGTAGTAGTTGTAGTGGGGATTTATGAAAGTTAGAGCTTCAGTAAAAGTAATCTGTAAAGATTGCAAAGTTATTAAAAGAAAAGGTGTTTTAAGAGTTGTTTGCAAAGCTTCTCCAAAACATAAACAGAGACAAGGGTAATTAGGGGAAACATATGGCACGTATTTTAGGGGTAGACATTCCAAGAAATAAAGCAATGAGAATTGCACTTCAATCTCTTTATGGAGTTGGACCAAAAGTAGCAATGGACGTATTAAAGGCATCTGCTATTGATCCAGAAAAAAGCTCAAACGATATCACTGAAGAAGAAGTTCAGCTAATCAGAAAGCACCTTGAAGAAGGTCACGTGGTTGAAGGGGATCTTCGTCGTGAGATCGGTCTTAACATCAAAAGACTAAAAGATATGGCTTGTTACAGAGGTGTTCGTCATAGAAAATCACTTCCTGTAAGAGGGCAAAGAACGCATACAAACGCAAGAACGAGAAAAGGTCCTGCGGTTGCAATCGCTGGTAAAAAATCAATTAAATCACTTAAATAATTAAGGTAATTTTATGGTAAAAAAAGTTGTTAAGAAAAAAGTAAAAAAGAACGTCTCGCACGGTATTTGTCATATCCAGGCGTCTTTCAATAATACAATTGTAACTTTCACTGATCCTCAGGGGAACGCACTTGCATGGGCATCTGCTGGCCAACTAGGATTCAGAGGTTCAAAGAAGTCTACTCCATTCGCTGCTCAGACTGCTTCTCTTGAAGCTGCAAAAAGAGCTGTTGAGCACGGATTAAACTCAGTTGAAGTAAGAGTAAAAGGTCCAGGAGCTGGTCGCGAAAACGCAATCAGAGCACTTTTAGGGGCGGGAATCAGAATCGTATCTGTTTCAGATCGTTCTCCAATTCCTCACAACGGATGTAGAGCACCTAAGAGAAGAAGAGTCTAATTAAACTATTTAAGGAGTCTTTAAGATGGATAATTTTACAGCTAAAAACTGGAATAGCATGATTAGACCAGTAGCTTTAGAAGCTGAAAGCGAAAGCCTAAGAAGCGATTACGGAAAATTCGTAGCAAAGCCACTTGAAAGAGGATACGGACAAACACTTGGGAACTCACTAAGAAGAGTTCTTCTAAACTCTCTTCAGGGAGCAGGTATTGTTGCTATCAGAATCGAAGGTGTAGAACACGAATTCGGTACAATCAATAACGTAAAAGAAGAAGTTTCTGAAATCATTCTTAACTTAAAAGAAGTGCGTTTCAAAATTTCTGGAAAAGAAGACACTGTTCTAGTTCTTGAGAAATCGGGAGAAGGTCCAGTTAGAGCTTCTGATATCGTAACAAACGCTAACGTTGAGATTCTTAACCCAAATCACGTTATCGCTAACATTTCTTCTGGTGGATCTCTAAAGATCGAACTTAAAGTTGCTAGAGGAAAAGGTTACGTTACAGCTGTAGACAACAAAGATGAGTACGATCTTCCAGTTGGATGGATCTATCTTGATACACTTTTCTCGCCTGTTTACCGTGTAAACTATTCTGTTACAAACACTCGTGTTGGTAAGAGAACAGACTTCGATAAACTTACGCTTGAAGTGTGGACGAACTCTGGAATTGTTCCAGCTGATTCTATTGCTTACGCAGCTAAGATTTTAAGAGACCAATTAGCGGTATTCTTAACTTTCGAAGATGAAGAGCAAGTTGTAAAACACGATTCTAAGCCAATCGCAGTTTCATCACCTACAAACAATGCGCTTCTTAAGCCAGTTTCTGAGCTTGAACTTTCAGTTCGTTCAGCTAACTGTTTACAGAATGCTAACATTAAGTATATCTACGAACTAGTTTCGAAGACTGAAGGTGAAATGCTAAGAACTAAGAACTTCGGAAGAAAGTCTTTGAATGAAATCAAAGAAATTCTAACGAGCATGGGTCTTGGTCTTGGAATGAAAGTTGATAGCTTAATGAAAGATATGCAAGATGGAAAAACTGTAGGTAAAAACTAATTATTAGGTGGAATTATGAGACACGGGAATCACAAATATACTTTAGGCGTAAAGCCAGCTCACAGACAAGCAATCATCAGAAACCTGGCGATTGAAGTAATTGAGCACGGAAAAATTAAAACTACTCACGCTCGTTGTATGGCCCTAAGAGGATACGTTGAAAAACTAATCACTCTTGCAAAGGAAGATACTGTACACAACAGAAGATTAGCTTACTCAAAACTTAACAACGACAACGCTGTAAAAGAACTTTTCACAAACGTTGCTCCGAAGTTCAAGACTAGAAATGGTGGATACACTAGAGTAATCAAAATCGCTGAAGGCCGTGTTGGCGATAGCGCTAAAATGAGCTACTTCGCTTTAGTAGAATAGTCCTAAGATTAAATATTAAAGCCTCCGGAAA
>CAXHHE010000133.1:0-8330 GCA_964016365.1 uncultured Bacteriovorax sp.
AGATAACTGAGCGTCTCGTGGGCTCGGAGATGTGTATAAGAGACAGCTTCTCTGCGCAAAACAAGGTTGAGGAGTTTGAAAAAGAAGCTTCTTTAAAACTCAATTCACCTTATGCCTTAACCATGCCTCACGCCCGCATAAGTTTATATTATCTTCTGAAGTACTACCGCCTGGATGCTGGAAGCGAAGTCCTGATGTCTCCGACCACTCTTCCAGACATGGTCAACATGGTTTTACTCCTGGGATTAAAACCAGTTTTTATCGATTTCAAAGAAAATACTCACACCGCAGATATCTCTAAAGCTGAAAAACTTTTAACGCCAAAGAGTAAAGTTCTCTATCTCACTCACCTGTACGGGATTCTTCCGGACATGAATGAGATCCTGGCCTTCACTCAAAAGAATAATCTCATCTTTATTCAGGACTGCACTCAATCGTACGGAACATCTTTTGACGGAAAACCTGTCACAGATTACGCCAATGCGACTTTTTATTCGACATGCTCACTGAAAGACCTGCATACACACATGGGGGCCCTTCTTTGTGTAAAATCTTCCGATCAGATGCGGGCGATTAGAAGAGATACCATTAGAGATTTTCATCCCTTAAGTAAAAGATACTTTTGGAAATTTTTAAAAGAAGACCTGGTTGCTTCTTTAGCACTAAACCCTTATCTCTTTTCTTTTTTCACTTATTATATTTTTAAAATCCTCTTTGCAATCGATGCCAAACTCATTGAAGACTTGATTGATGGAAGAGGGCTTAAGCTTGGACCATGGACTTTCTTTAAGGGACTCTTTGCTGGATCAGGAGACGAAAGAAGAACGAAAATCCCTCATGAGATGCTTTATCACTTTAATGATCTTCAAGCAGAAGTAGGCCTTCAAGGCCTAAAAGACATGGATGATTTTGAGCGCAGAAGAAGACAAAATACTTTGCTTTTAATCGATCACCTTTCAGATAAGGCCAAATCACACTTGCCTGTCTTAGAAGAGAAGGCCCATCATTCTTTTTGGCGAATCCCTATTTATATCGATAACCAAAAGCGCTTTGAGCTTTTCCTCTTTGATCGAGGCATTGATCCAGGGAAAACGACTTTGCCTTGCCTTCCTCATATGGATATTTTTAAAGATTTAAATCAAAGTGCACCCATTGCCCAAAAAATGGGAAATCATTCGTACTTTCTTCCTAACTTTCACTATTTAAACGAACGAGAGATAAAGCATGTTGCCAACACCATTAACCAATACTTCGCTCTATAAGTATTTTTCTAACCGCTTGCCGCGTTTTCAGTTCTTTTATAGAACTCCAAGACTTTATCATTCTCTTTTAAAACTGCAGTCAAAAGACGCTTTAACTCGCTCAACAAGGACACAGGAATTTGAAGCGGCCATTTGTAAACACTTCAACTCGCGCCACTGCCTGACAACATCGTCTTTTCGCATGGGACTTTACTTCACCTTAAAATCTTTGAATCTTAAAGAAGGGGATGAAATTCTCCTCTCTCCCATTACAATCCCTGACACGATCAACGCTATTCTTCTTTTAAAGCTTAAACCTGTGTTTGTAGATATGTCTTTAGACGACCATTGCATTGATCTTGCTCATGCTCAAAAACAATTAACACCTAAGACACGCGTGCTCTTAGCAACCTATCTTTCTGGGATTGTCCCCAACATACAAAAGATTAAGGACTTTACTCAAAAACATAATCTTCTCTTTATTGAAGACTTCTCGCAAAACTATGAAGCGCATTTTGGCGATAAATACCTGGGAACTTGGGGAGATATTAGTATTGGCTCACTTTCTAGCGGGAAGATCCTTTCCTCTGCCGTAGGCGGAATTATTCTCACTCAGTCCGATGAGTATGCCGCTAACATAAAAAAAGAAATCGAATCTTTTATTCATGCTCCAACGAGAAGCGTTCTTGGTTATTATCTTAAAAATTGCATTGTCGTTGAGACAGCAACTTTAAGGCCCATTTATATTTTCTTTACCCATAGTTATTTGAGAATAATGTCGATTCTCAACGGGAAAGGGATTGTCGATTTTGAGCATGACCCTGATCACAGAAACAATATCTTCTTCTGCTCAAAACCAAAACTTCGCACAGAGTTTCCCAAGAGCTTTTATACATGGCTTTGCAACTGGCAGGCAGACATGGCGCTGGGTCTTTTAGAAGACATGAAGACCAATACAAACAAACGACGCCACTTGGCCAAAACACTTTTTGATCACCTTAACCCTGAAGCTAAAAAGTTCATCCCTCACAATCTTTTTGATTATGAACAAAACTCTTATTATCACTTCCCTATTAATTGTTTTGGAAAAAGGGAAGAGATGCGAAAGAAGCTCTTTAAGAATGGAATTGATAACGGCAGTTATGGTTTAAATCTCTGCTCAGAAGAAGCGGTCTTTCACCCACATACAAAATCATTAGAGAATGCCCGAA
Organism: uncultured Bacteriovorax sp.; assembly: GCA_964016365.1. Taxonomy (GTDB): domain Bacteria; phylum Bdellovibrionota; class Bacteriovoracia; order Bacteriovoracales; family Bacteriovoracaceae; genus Bacteriovorax. Next base: position 2,453 of record CAXHHE010000133.1, read on the forward strand.
TCATCAAATACGATACGGTTTTTATTCCTCTCAATGAAAAGTACTCTGAAAATCATATGCGCCATATCGCTATGACTTTAAACGAAATGACCCATTAATTTTTTTCGTACAGGCCTAGATGCATTAACCAGCTCTGCCCTACGGGTCCTAAGTCATACCAAACTTCGACATGCTGGAACTCTGAAGTTTTATCAAGTTTTTCATTAAAATGATGACGAAGCTCTATCTTTTTAACAAGTTTATAACCGACATCTGCGATAGCTTTATTCATCGGATCAATCTTATCAGCTTCCCCGGGTGAGTTTCTTAAAACAAAAAGCTTCTTACCATCTTTAGTCAGCTCTTGAAGCTTGTGATCCAATTCCACGTTATCAACAATAATTTCGATGTGCTTATTGGCAAAAGAGGGATGGTGTTTAATGGCCCACACTATTCCAAAATAATTTAGATAACTCGTTTCCGCAAAGCTATCAAAGATAACAATCGCCATTTGTGATTCATCTTTCATTTCTTCTGAAATTTTATCTACAAAAAAATACTGATCTTCATTAACTGTCATTTTAGGATAAATATCATTGATGAAGTTTCCGGTAAAAAGCACGGCTGCTAGTCCTAGTGCCCAGGCATTGCGATACTTAAGCTTTTTAAAATAAAAGCTCAGGATAAAAATAAAGGCCGGCATCAAAAAGAGCCAATACGTGATATCGTAAGGTAAAAAGAGAATATAGCTGGTGAAAATAAAGTAAGTGGCAAACCAACAAAGCATAAAACGGGTTTCATGAGGTTTATCTTTTAGTGCCATTTTTAAGGCCTTATACCCAATAACAATGAGAACAAGTCTAAAGAAAAGCCAAACAGCATGATAGCCTTCCAGCACTGTGTAGAATAGATGGTAAACACCCGTCACAAATGGGTAAAGAATAAGTCCCCATACAATGCTATAAAGACTATAGGCATTTTTAGTCCAAACTCCCATTTCATCGCTGTAAAAAAGGAAGACTTTGATCATTTCGCTTAAACTTTTAGCACCGATATAGAAATAAAGTGGAAGAATATAAAAGGCCATGCCAAAAGAAAAAATGATGGCAAAGATAATGCTTCCAACTTTAAGAATGTTCTTTCTATCTGCACGCCAGAAGAATAAGAACTGCGGAATAAGCATAAAAACAAATAACGAATGAAAGGCCATCGCTATACCAAGACTTATCGCCTGATAAACAATATAAGAGCTCTTTTTTTCTTCAAGATATTTGAAAATTAAATACATCGACAACAAGTTAAAACACTGCCCCGATGTATACCCTTCTCCTGATTTTGCTCCAAACCAAAAAATATCGGTGAACATCAAAACCACAGTCATCAAAGTGGCAAAGATCTGATCTTTGGTGAATCTCTTCATTATTTTATAAAAGAAGAATCCCCCCAGAAGGCCGGTAACAGTATTAATAGCAGAAACAGCTTTAATCCCGGGCAAGTCGATAGAAAAAAGTGCAATGAAGTCTTTTAAGATTTTCCCTAATAAATGTAGTAGAGGGTGATCCGGATGATAGTTCCCAAAAGCATTATAATTAACCAGCCACGGACTTACCCCATAATGTCCATGAGTGACATCAAAAAATCCTTCCATGGCCCCAGAGTAAACATAAGACTCATGCATATGAATTTTGATATTAAAAAAGAGATAAACAAAAACGACAAATCCCCAGAGGCAGTAAAAAGCCCCCTTTTGCGATTGTTCTGTTTGAAAAAGATCCTGCTTTAACATATTTATCTTTGCGACTTAAGCACGTATTGAGGTGTTCCGTTGTGATCCATATAAAGCTTTCCAAGGTATTCACCAATAATTCCCAGGAAAATAGACTGGATAGAAAATAGTAAAAAGAGCGCGCAAATAAAACTCGCCCATCCTCCAATTCCCAAAACAGTAAAAACAATTAAAACGAGGGCCGAAACTAAAAAAGTAATCCCACCAAACAAAGTCATGAGCCTTAAAGGCTTTGATGAAAAATTAATTAAAATATTAAGCCATAAATTAATAAGCTTTCTAATAGTGTAATTACTGCGACCTTCTTGCCTTGCCTTATGCTCAACAAGTACTTGTCCATAATTGTTAGTTGACCTCAAAACCAATCCTTGAATATAAGGAAAGGCCCCTTTGTACTTGATCACTTCATTAATGGTTTCTCTATTCATAATAATGAATGTGGAAAAATACAGGTCATAAGGTTTATTAATTAAATAAGTCAGCACTAGATTGTTTAACCAACTGGCCGAGTTTCTAAACCATCCATGATTTTTTTTAATAAAATCGGAAAAGACTACATCGTAACCTTTTTGAATAACTTGATAGAGTTTAATAATTTCATGAGGTGGGTTTTGAAAATCATCATCAATAATCACGGCGTATGGAGCTGTGGCATGATTAAGAGCACACATCACGGCATTATTTTCACCAAAATTCTTTCTTAACGAATAAAATTTAACCGCTGCATATTTTTCAGCGATATCTTGGCAAACTAACTCGGTCTGATCCAGACTAGAGTCGTTAACGATTACGATTTCAACTTTTAATGAACTCAGCTCTTGAAAAATAGCCTCTACTAAAAGACCAATGGTCTTAGCGCTATTATAGGCCGGTATACAAACAGAAAGATCGTATGTCATACCTTAAACGGTATCTAAACTTCTCTATAAATTCTATTAAAATTTAATCATCTCTGATGTCATCTGAAATGAAGCTCCCATCACTTTTCAGGAGGCTTTCCTTGAAGCCGACAGGGTCATAAATGATCTCTGAGGCCGCTTTTTGAATATAGGCCTTGCGGCTTTGTTCGATTATATGAACTCTTTTTTCATCTTCGCGGTAACGATAGAACCTTAGAAGCTTTTCATATGTTCCCAGGTTTTCAAATAAGGATTGAATGTTAGGTCCAGCGCCAATAATGGCCTGATCAAGCTTTCCAGTCGCCTTATAAGCAATATAGTTCTGCTGATTATATTTTAAATTAAGCCCAGTAATCAGCAAATAAGAACAAGAAAGGTAAACTGTAAGAACAGACACTAAGGTCAGGATACTTTTCTTTTCAATCGCAAAATAGCGGTAAAGCTTCATCCCCGCGAATGCGCACAATAAGACCAAGGGAAGCATGAATCTTAACTTTAGTCCCACCTGCGGAAAATAGAAAATATTCGCTAAAAACCCATTCACTCCCTGGTAAGAGAACCAGTTTGCCATCTCTTGCCATTGGCTTTGGCCAAAGAAGAAATGCTCATAATTAAGAATATAGCTAAAGCCCTTGATGATATTTTGCCCTGCTGCCAGCACGATAAAAATGATAAAGAGGCTTTTTTTCCACTGAACATCTTTTACTTTTTCATAAAGACCCATTAAAAGAATGGCGAAAATGGCAAAATGAGGAACCCAATGTCGAGCACCATAACTTTCGTGATGAATGCGGGCAAAAGACTCAATAACCAAAGCAAAAAAAGGAATGCTTCCTAAAACAATAAGAGGTACATCTCTTTTCTTTTCAAAACACAGAGAAATCAATCCGATAAAGCAGGCGAGATAAATCGGACAATTATTTAAAAAGCCTGACGGATAAACCAGGTTTGGCCACAGCACATAGTAATCGAAGTTCACCACATCGGCATAACCGTAATTCACAAAACCAAACTTAATCGAATCGTTAATCAACATAGGAACGAGATTAATCAGCACACCGGCGCTAAAGATAAGCCCATTTTTAATGGTTGCTTTAAAAGACTTGGTCGTTAAGAAGTAATGAATCAGCAAATAGACAGGTAAAATGAAATAAAAGACATGATCAATCTTAAGCGCTAGGCCTCCGCCTAGAAGCAGCCCGAAAAAAAATAGCGAGCGAGTCGACCAATTTTTTAATAAATAGAAAAACATCCCTATTTCTAACGTCGCAAGCACACTAGAAGTCACATCGGCGTTACCTGGCTGCACAAAAGTAAACCACCAGTAAGATGTTGTCAGGGAGAGAGTTATAAAAACCCATCCACGTTTTTTGCCAGGAAAAAGCTCACCCAGAAGAAAGGCCGTGAGGATAATTGTCACTACACTAAAAAAGACAGTCGCCAGAGACCTGGTTAAAACGATAAGAGTTTTATTATCCGCCGGAGCAAAAGCTTGCATGACCTTTTTATATGTAAAAAAAGGTGCCCACATATTCACAATTCCATTTGAATGAACATCCGGCCAATTGCCACTTCTTGTAATCTGCCAACGCTCTTTGTCTGGCACTTGATTGATCACATTGAGGTCTAAGTCGTTAACAATACTTTCTGAATAGTAATCGTAAATGTTTTTTTCAACAGAAATGTTCTGGTGATTAACACGCAGAAAAAGAACAATGAATAACAAAGCAAAAGCTATAAACTGAAGGGTGCTTCCTGCTTTTTTAAAACGTTCAAAAAAACCCAAACGAACTCCGAGGCAAGAAAAGAAATTATATTAACTTTATACCAGAAATATGATTTTATTAATTAAAAGTCCCCTCTGACAGCGGTTTTATTATTAAAAGCGATATTATTTTAGATGGACATAAACTGAGCTGGCACTCTGACCGAATTAAGGATTGGATCGCTGGCAAAAGAGTTCCGCCAATCACTATCGATATGGCGCTTACTCAAGACTGCAATTACCGCTGTACCTACTGTTACGCCTTCTTTCAACGAAATGAAGGTCATCGCATGACTAAAGATGTTGTTTTTCGTTTTCTTGCCGATTGCGCCGAATTAGGTGTAAAGGCCATCACATTTACCGGTGATGGAGAAAGCACACTCTCACCTGTTTTTAGTGACGCCGTTTTAGAAGGAAAAAGACTTGGTCTTGATATGGCCGCCGCTTCTCATGGTGAAAAGTTTGGACCTCTGGATTTAGAAAAAATTCTTCCAGCGCTCACATATTTGCGCATCAATATCTCCGCTGCCACTCCTGAGCGCTATGCTAAAATTCACGGGACAAGCCAACAAGCTTTCTTTAGAGTGAAAAAAAATATTGAAGAGCTTGTGCGCATCAAAAGAGAAAATAAGCTCTCGACAACAATCGGTCTGCAGATGGTGCTTATGCCAGAGAATGGCGAAGACATCATTCCTCTTGCCGACTTCGCTGTCGAAATGGGAGTGGATTATTTAGTTATCAAACACTGCTCTGATGACAAAGACCGCACACTTGGTATTGATTACAGCAAGTATTTTGAGTTAAAGGATGTCTTAGAAGCGGCCCAAAGACGCTCAAACTCTGTCACTCAGATCACTGCAAAAATGTCTAAAATCATGAGTCAGGGAAAACGTGAATACACAAAGTGCTTTGGCCCGACTCTCATGCTTCAAATTTCAGGAACAGGACTTGTGGCCCCATGTGGAGACCTCTTTGCGACTGACAAAAAGCGCTTTCACATTGGAAATATCTGCGAGCAGTCTTTTAAAGAAATCTGGCATGGTGAAAAATTCCGCGAAGTTATGGAGTATATTGGCTCTGACGAGTTCAACCCGCAAACTCAGTGTGGGACACTATGCCTTCAGCATTTAGTAAACACTTACCTTTATGATCTAAAAGAAAACAATGGCCCTCTTTTAGAAAGCTCAGCCCAGCCACCTCAGCACATTAATTTCATTTAAAATTGATTGAGAACTTCACAAATTTTTTGAATGTCTTCCTCACTGATATAGGAACTTAGTGGAAGACTTAAAATTTCAGATTGCAGCTTCTCCGCTATAGGAAAACTTCCTAAATCATACGCATAATAAGCCTTTTGCTCATGGGCCGCTTTGGGATAATGAATTTGAGTTTCAATGCCATTGTCTTCTAAATACTTTTTTAAAGCATCTCGTTCATTTGAACGAATAA
>CAXHHE010000134.1:0-8325 GCA_964016365.1 uncultured Bacteriovorax sp.
CATCTTTGTACTTTTCTTTGATCTTTGCCAGTTCAGGTTGGATCGTTTGCATCTTCTTCAAATGCCGTTTTTCTTCGCTATTTACCGCGTTCTTTATAGTGCTGTAGAGCTTGTAGGCGCTCCATTTTACGGATGGATTCACGACCTAAGCTTACATGACCCATTCTACGTCCTTCCGCTTTTAATGGCCGGAGCAATGTTCGCACAACAAAAGATGACGCCAACAACGACTATGGACCCTACACAAGCCAAGATCATGCTTTTCATGCCTGTAATCTTCGCTTTCATTATGAAAGGGCTTCCTGCTGGTCTTGTTCTATACATTTTCGTATCGACAACTGTAGGTATTTTCCAGCAGATGATCGTTTACAAGATGGCCGATTAGGTTTTCATAGTATATGAAGCCTTATGAATTTTTTTACCGATGATCAACCTATAATTGCTTGCAGTACTGGAACTAGTTCCAATACTGCAATCGCAGTTATCAGACTTACTGGTTTCAAAAATCTTCTCGATCTCCAAAAATTTTTCTCATTTTCCCTCGTAAAAGTTAAACCGCGTATGTCTCACCTGACGAACATCGAATCCGATGGGAAAGTCTATGACAATGGTCTGATGGTTTTCTTTCCAGAAGGGGGGAGTTACACCGGGGAAAACGTCCTGGAGTTATCGGTCCATGGAAACCAACTCAATATTCAAAGAATTCTTGATCTCTTCATTAAAAATGGAGATTTCCGTGCGGCCCATCCGGGAGAATTCACTTACCGCGCTTTAAAAAATAAAAAACTAAGCCTTTCTCAAGTAGAAGGTTTGGATATGCTTCTGAATGCGAATTCAAGCCTGATGCTTTCGCAAGGTTTAGATATTCTGCAAGGGGATTTGCACGCCCAGTACCTGGCCCTTTATGACGCCTTTTTAAAATTAAAAGCGGCCGTTGAGATTTCGATCGATTTTTCTGAGGATGTAGGGGCGGAAGAGACTCAAAAATTATTCCAGGATTCATTCAATAAATTTTTTAAACTCATCTCGGCGCTAAAAACCCGAACAGAAGGGAATGTTTCTTCACTTCTTGCTCCGGAAATTGTCCTTGTGGGGCAGACCAACGCTGGGAAAAGTTCACTTTTTAATATTCTTCTAAAACACGACCGTTCCATTGTCTCAAATATCGCTGGGACCACCCGCGATTATGTCTCGGAAGTAATTCATATTGATGGGACCAATTTTAAACTGGTCGATACGGCCGGAATTCGTGAATCGAGCGATGTCATCGAGAACATCGGAATCGATAGGGCCATGGGGATTTTGGCCCGTGCTTTTTACAAGATTTTGATCGTAAATCCTTACGAAACTAATCCTGAATATTTGAAGAAATTTACGGATATTGATTTTGATTTTTTAGTGGTTTCTCACTCTGATAAAAGTGATTTTTCTAGAAGAGTAGAGGAGATAGATTTCTCTCTCATTAAGACAAAATTTGTAGCAAAAGCGACATTCGAAAATAGAGATTTTGGTTCTATAGAACCACTTACCATTTCTGGTCCTATGGGACCACTTTTGACAAATTTTGGTCCTATAGAACCACTTTCGAAAAACAATGGTCCTATAGAACCACTTTCAAAAAATACCGGTCCTATAGGACCAAGTTCAAAAACAAGCGGTCCTATGGGACCAATTTTTAGTGGATTGACAGAAAATTCGAGTGGTCCTATAGAACCATTTCTAAAGGCCCATATTCAGCAAAAATTTGAAAAGATGACGGCTAACAACCCGATATTACTTGAGAGGCATCGTACAGTAATCAATAAAATTTATAGTAAATCTGTAGATTTTTCAAATAATATCAATGGGTTAGATGATGTTGCGATTCTTTCTTCAGAGGTCAATATTCTAGGACATTCGCTTACAGAGCTTATTGGAATTGTCTCTCCGGACGATGTACTTAATTCAATCTTTGCGAATTTTTGTATTGGGAAGTAGCCAAAAACCTTGCGTTAAAGTAATAGTGATGGCCAGAACTCTTTAACTAACTGGTAAAAATGCTTTGCATTTTTTCTGGCCATTGTTCTACGTGGAACAAAAAATTATGAATAATTCTTTCGATATTTTAATCATTGGTGGTGGTCACGCAGGTAGTGAAGCCGCATGGATTTCATCACAGTTCGGACTAAAAGTTGGACTGATTTCTGGTCCCGGAGCAAGCCTTGCTTCGACTCCTTGCAATCCGGCCGTCGGTGGAGTGGGGAAGGGCCAAGTGGTCCGAGAGATCGATGCCCTTGGTGGAATGATGGGAATTGTCGCTGACAAGGCCGGTATTCAATATAGAACCCTGAATGAGTCAAAGGGTTTTGCTGTTCAATCAACAAGAGTCCAGGTAGACAAAGAGCTCTATACGAAATATGCCGAAGAGCTTCTTTCGACTCAGGAAAATTTAACGATCATTCGCCAGATGGTGAAGGCCGTAAAAAATGCAGATAGATTTATCATTGAGACCGAAGAAGGAAATACCTTTAGTGCTTCAAAGGTAATTGTCACTACGGGGACTTTTTTAAATGGAAAGCTTCACACGGGAGAAGAGCAAACTCTTGGTGGAAGAGTAGAGTGCAAGCAGTCTGTAGGTCTGAACGATCTATTTTCTGAAATCAAAACTCTTCCAAATAGATTTAAAACTGGAACTCCTCCAAGAATCGATAGAAAGACGATCGATTATTCTAAACTCGAGCCTCAAGAGAGTGACTACGGTACAAGAAACTTTCACTCTATGAGTGAGCCGTTTTCTAGAAACTCTGAACAGATTTCAATGTATCTAACGAGGACAAATTCAGAAACTTTAAGCATCATTCGTGCAAATAAAGAAAGATCTCCCATTTTCAATGGGCAGATCAAGGGAATTGGACCTAGATACTGTCCTTCGATTGAAGATAAGGCCTTCAGATACACAGAAAAAGACGTTCACCACGTCTTTGTTGAGCCAGAAGGATTGAATCTGGAGACGATTTATCCAAATGGAGTCTCAACTTCTCTACCAAAAGATGTCCAGGAAAGCTTTATTAGAACTATTTCTGGTCTTGAAGAAGCAAAAATTCTCGTTCACGGCTATGCCGTTGAGTACGATGTTGTCGATACGTCTGAACTTTCTCGCTTAATGGAGTATAAATCTATTCCAGGACTATACTTTGCGGGACAAGTTTGTGGGACTTCTGGATATGAAGAGGCAGCAGGGCAGGGAATTATCGCTGGAATTAATGCTTCTTTGGCTTTCTTAGGAAAAGAATCACTCATTTTGGATAGAAATGACTCTTATATTGGAGTTATGATCGAAGATTTGGTCACAAATAAAAGAGATGAGCCCTATAGACTCTTTACTGCGAGATCAGAAAACCGTCTTTATGTAAGAGAAGATAATACAATCCAGAGGATGAATAAATACAGAAAGGCACTTGGATTAAGTGGAAAACTGGATTATTTCCAGGAAAGTATCCTTGATGAAATCACAATTCTGGAAAATTTAATCGAAACGACGATGTTTTATGCAACAACGGCAGAAACAAAAGAATATTTCGCTGAAGTAGGGTACGGATCACTTGAAAGCAACATTAGCTTCAAAGAGCTTCTCCGTCGCCCGAATTTAAATCCAGTTCAGGTTCTAATGAACGAAACACTTAGAATGGGCGCAAGCTTTCACCCGGATGTTGTTCGAACTGTGGCAATCGCTGCTAAGTATGAGGGCTATATTGATAGGGCCGTCATTGAAAGTGAAAAGATTAATCGCATGAGCAAGAAGAAGATCAACTGGGAAGTCCTGGCTGAATCAAAGAATATCTCCTTTGAGTGTAAACTCAGAATCAAGCAAATCAGGCCGGAAACTTTCGGTCAATTGCAAAGAATTGAAGGAATCAGACCCGCTACCCTAGCATACGTGGCCGGAAACCTGGTTTAGGAAAAATAATGAAAGAATTCGCTAAAAAGTACCTCGATCTTTTGACTGGTGAGTTTGCCGGGATCAATTTAACAAGAATCGACTCGCCGGAAGAGTTTTACCAAAAACAGATCGTAGACTCAGTCCTTCCAGAAACAGAGAGCAAGGTTTTCAAAAACTGTCTGGAGAAAACAAAGATCCTAGTGGACGTTGGTTTCGGGGGAGGGTTTCCCATCCTGCCTTTGGCCTTCACTAATCCGGATAAAAAATTCTTGGGATTTGATGCCCGTGCAAAAAAAGCCCAGGTCGTTCAAAAAATCGCAGACACTCTTGGCCTAAAAAATGCCAAGCTAAAACATCAGCGCCTAGAGACTGTGGACTTCGATGTCGATGCCATGATCACCTTCAAGGCCGTGGGAAAAGTAGCGGACTATTTACCGATGATCCGCACAAATAAAACCGTCTACGTTTTTTTCTATAAAGGACCAAACTTTTACGAACTAGAAGATGTCGAAGAACTTCTGGAAAAAGATTGGGAGATGATTGAAGAAAAATCATACGATGTGCCAGGAACCGAAGGACGCATCCTGTTAGGATTTAAGAATAGAAAAGTTCTACGTGGAACAATGACGAAAGAAAAAATTATTAAACTTTCATCGTTACTTTAAGTGAAAAAAAAGTTATAAATATCGTCTAAATAGTCAAAAAGGGGACCCATAAATGGCTAAAATTATTGCGATGATGAACCAAAAAGGTGGAGTAGGTAAAACAACTTCATCAGTTAATCTTGCGGCGTGTCTAGCAGTAGCTGAGAAAAGAACTCTACTAATTGACCTCGATCCTCAAGGAAACGGAAGTCTGAGTATTGGTTTGGCAAAAGAAACATTTGCTGGAAAAAATATTTACCACGCTCTAATCGGACAAATTGATATTAAAGAAGCAATTTACCACAGTGAACTTCCATATTTTGATATCTGTCCTTCTGATAACAACCTTTCAGGAGCAGAAATTGAACTAGTGAGCTTATTTGCTCGCGAATCAAAATTAAAACAAGCTTTCAAATCAGTAGATAAAGACTACGACTATATCATTATCGACTGTCCTCCTTCTCTAGGACTTTTAACAGTGAACGCGCTAAACGCAGCCCACTCTTATATCGTTCCTATGCAAACTGAATATTTAGCAATGGAAGGTCTGGCACAGTTATTAAATACTGTTCGCTTAATTAGAACATCTCTAAATCCAAACCTGGAGTTAGATGGAATTCTTCTTACTATGTTTGACTCTAGATCAGGTCTACATAAGCAAGTTGCAACAGAAATTAAAACTCACTTCGGTGATACAGTTTTCAAAACAATCATTCCAAGAAATGTAAAGCTTGCTGAGTGTCCGTCATTCGGAAAACCAGTTATTCTTTACGATATTGAATCAAAAGGCAGTGAAGCCTACCTAGCATTGGCCAAGGAAATTATTCTTAAGGAACGCACGAAGGGAACTTCGGCTCCAGTAAAAGAAAGTGGCGAAGAAAAACCAGCAGAAGATTTAATCATGAGTTCGATTCCGGACCTTGAAAAAATCAACTTCGATGAACCACCAGCTTTTGAACAATAAGGAATAAGACAATGGCAAAAAAAATTGCATTAGGTAAAGGGATCGCATCACTTCTTCAGGACGCTGCTCCTGCACCAGTGGTGAACAACGCTTACAACGCACATTTTGGAAATGAAAATGCTCCTGCTGTGCCGGTGGAAAAAGAAATCGAAATCAGAGTAGAGAACACTCCACTTCTAGTTGATATTGGCGCAATTAAAACTAACCCGAATCAACCGAGAAAAATCTTCAAAGAAAAAGATCTTGAAGAGCTTGCAGAATCAATTAAAGAAAACGGAATCATTCAGCCGTTAATCGTTGCTGAATTAGAGAACGGTGAATATGAACTTGTGGCCGGAGAAAGAAGACTTCGCGCTTCGAAAAAAATTGGATTAGAGCAAGTTCCAGTTGTAGTGAAGAGAGCAACTGATCGTGAGAAGATGATCATGTCGATCATTGAAAACGTTCAGCGTTCTGATCTTAACTGTGTTGAAGAAGCTCTTGCTTACTATCAACTGATGAACGAATACAAACTGACTCAAGAAGACGTAGCAAAAAAGTTGGGTAAAGAAAGATCGACTGTCGCAAACTTCCTTCGCGTATTAAATCTTCCACGCCCGGTAATTGATCTTCTTCAAAAAGAAGTTTTATCGTTTGGTCACGCTAAAATCCTAGCTTCTGTTAAAGAGCGCGAGGATGCCATTAGACTCGCTAACGAAGCAGTAGCTAAGTCATGGTCTGTACGTGAATTAGAACAGGCCCTAAAGGCCAAAAAACCGCTTAAAGAGAAAGAGTCGAGAAAGAACCCTTTTTTCGATGAAAAACTTGATCAATTTAGAAAGTCTCTTGAGCAGAAAACAGGATTCCATTACTTACTTACGAGTGGGAAGAATGGATCGGGAACTATTTCGCTTAAATTCTCTAATGAGGCAGAATTTAACGATATTTATGAGTTCCTACTTTCAAAGTAGAATTAAAGTACATGAACTAATGAAGTGGTCCTATGGGACCACTTTTTATTTGAGGAAGCATCGTTATGGAAAGACGTCGCGGAGAAGTTTCAGCAATTATCGAAGAAGGGTGTAAGTTTGAAGGAAATCTATCTTTCAACGGCACAGCTAGGATTGCGGGGATTGTTAACGGTTCAGTTTTTTCTAACGACACGGTGGTCATATCTGAAGGCGCCGTCATTAACGCAGACATTAACGCAAACATTATCATCATCGCTGGCTCCGTAAAGGGGAACATCAAAGCGAGCTCACGTGTTGAAATTCTTAAGCCTGCCCGTTTTGAAGGCATTATCACGACACCAAGTCTTATTGTGGAAGAGGGCGTTATTTTCCACGGAACGACTAAAATGCGCGATAAGAAAAACACTCAGACCTAGTGCACGATAAAAGCGTATAACCTTTAAATTACCTTGACGAAAACCCGCTAAAACATTATCAATTAGTGGAAAAAATTTTCATCTCAATTCAATAAATATTTTATTGCTAAAAAGAAAACGGGGTTTTCATAACCATGAACACGATTGTCACAATTTTAAACTCACTTAAGATCGATGCTACTTTCCTTGTCCAATTTGCTTTATTCGTCGTTTTCTTCAACATCATTGCGCCTCTTCTGTTCAAGAAGCTTCAAGAAGTTTTAGATCTACGCGAGAGCAAGACAACAAAGTTAGATTCACACGCAAACCATATCTACAAACAAGCAGAAGACTTAGCTGAACAATACAAAGGTTCAGTAGAAAAAACTCACCAAGATTCACAAGCAATCGCTTCAAAGAAAAAAGCTGAAATCATCGCTAAAGAAAGAGAAGTTCTAAACGGCGCTGAAGAAAAAATGAGCGCTGACTATGAAGCAAAGAGATCAACTCTTTTAAAAGAGCTTGCTGAAAAGAGAACTGCTGTTATGGCAGAAGCTGAAAAACTATCTAACAATCTCGTTGAAAAATTAACTAAGTAAGGAATTAAATGAAAGTTAAAGCTATTTATTCATTTATGTTCATCATGATGAGCAGTGTGGCCATGGCCGCAAGTGAAGGCGCTCACCACGAACCATCAATTAAAGACCTAATGTACCCGGCTATTAACTTCATCGTTCTTGTTGGTTTCCTTGTGTGGAAATTAAAAGGGCCGATGAAAGATATGTTCGATAAAAAAGCAGCAGACATTCAAAGCTTAATGACATCTGCAGCTCAAAAGAACAAAGATGCTGAAGAAAGATTAAAAAATCTTCAAGGTAAAATGGCCAACCTTCCAGGTGAGCTTTCTAAAATTCAAAAAGACTACGAAAGTGACGTTGCAAACTTCATCACTACTCAGTCTGCTGAAACTCAATCAGTCATTGCTCGCGCAAAAAGAGATTATGAAAATAAAATCGAAGGCGAGAAAAACGAACTGGTTGAAAAACTTAACGAAGATTTACTTAACAGCGTAATTGCTAAAACTCAGCAAACAATCAACGGATCTGGCGACATGAAAAAGAACGCTACATCTAAGATTGTTTCAGCATTAAGATAGGTAGCTAGCCAATGAAAGAACAAATCATCGCAAAAGCTTATGCTCAATCAATTGTAGAACTTGGCGAAGAGCTAAAGTTAGACCTGGTTGGCGAACTTACAAAGCTTACAGAAGCAATTAACAAGAGTAACGATCTTGAAACACTTCTTTTCCTTGAAGTGTTTACAGCAGAAGAAAAACTAGCTGTATTAAACGAAGTCATGAAGAGACTTGGTCTATCTCAGATCACAGTAAACTTTATGCAATTCCTTGTTCCTGTCTCTTATACACATCTGACGCTGCCGACGAAGGCTTCTG
>CAXHHE010000135.1:0-8289 GCA_964016365.1 uncultured Bacteriovorax sp.
GACATTGCCTATAACTGGCGCCTCTAGAAAACCGCTTTCTGAGAATAAAGAACTCTCTTTTGATGAGCTGTATTTAAAGAAAGATTATAAGGGCGCAGCACAGTATCTACTTAAGAATAAGCAACAATTTGACTCAGGTATTTTCCATTACAATCTGGGAACGGTTTATTCGAAAATGGGAGACCAGGCCACTGCGAGATTTCATTTAGAAAAGGCGATTCAAGAGGGGTATATCAATAGCTCTTCTCTCAATAACTTAAATTTTGTTAAATCCAATCTGCAGGTAGATGACTTAAGCACCTCAAGCAGCCTTCCGGATCAGTTTGTTAATATAACAACATCGATTCCGGTTGCAGGTTATGTGAGTTTTACTCTGCTTCTATTGATTATCTTTACACTGATGATCAGGTTCCAAAAGATCACGAAAAAATGGATGATGGCCGTCGTTCTTATTCTTGCAGTCGTTCCTATGCTTTTTTCTTTTATCTATATCAAAGACATCAACCACGCGATTGCTCTTCAAGACATCCCTCTTTATGAAGGACCCTCAAAGATCTTCAGCGAAAAGGGGAAAGTGCGCGCAGGTTCTAAAATTATCCTGGGTGAATTTAAAGAAGGTTGGTTCTATGTAGAGTTCCCACTTTCACTTTCTGGATGGATTAACAAAGATCAATTGGGTTTATTTTAAAATACTGGAGAAACGATGAGCGCCTCTTACGAAAAAGAAGTCAAAGAATCAGGCAATAAAGGCGAGAGCCATTCAAAGAGAATTGACTTCGGGATGATGAAATACTTATGGATGGCCAATCCACTAAGTAAACTGCGCCGCGATTCTATTCCACGCTTTTTAAGAAACGTGGAACTCTTAAAAAACTTTTCAGATAACGAACTTCGTATTCTGGCTAAGTTCATGCACTCTCGCAAGTTTTCGGAGGGAGATACTGTTTTTCGCGAGGGTGAAATTGGTATCGGTTTCTACTTTATTTTCTCAGGATTAATTGAACTTTCAAAAGCAGATTACGGTCACGAAGTTGGTGAAGAAAAATTCTTGGTTTTAGATGAGTTTTGCTACTTCGGAGAGATGGCCCTATTGCAGGACGCTCACCCGAGATCGGCAACAGCTATGGCCAAAAGCCCATGCGAGTTAATTGGTATTTTTAAACCAGACCTTGAGCATTTAATTGAAAATCATCCGGTGATTGCAGCGAAATTGATTCAATCAATCTCACTTGCACTGGCAGATCGCCTTTTTTATATGACAGAAGAAGCCAGTAAAATCAGCAGACGATTAAGAAAATTAGAGCGCCAGTTAGCAGAGAAAAACCACGAACCAAAAGAGCAAACATGATTTTGAGTAGTCGAAAAAATATCGTCAAAATCCAGCTCATCTTTTTTGCAGTTGTGATTTTGCTTTTCTGCACTCTTGTTCTGGCCCTTCCCAGAATTTCGATTCCTATTTCTCTAGCTTACATTTTATCGCTGGCCCTGACTCCGATCGTAAACTACTTAATGCGTTTTCACTTAAGTAAGACAAAAGCGACTTTAGTTGTTTTCATCGTCTTGTCGGTATTGATTGGTCTGCCACTTTTTAAAGTGATCCCGGTTCTCTCAATGCAGACGCGAGATATTCAGTACAATCTTCCGCAAATCGAGCAATACATCATCACTCAATATGAGGTGGTGACCGCTTTTATTAAGGCGAAAACGGGTCATGAGCTGGCCGACGGATATGTCTTCCAGACGCTTTCTCAGTTAGAGACATGGGCCAGTGAGCTAGTGGTGAAAGTTCCCAATTACCTGGCGACACTTTTGGAATGGATTTTCCTGGTACCATTTTTTACGTTCTTTTTAATCCGCGACTCAGACTCGTTTAAAAAAACGCTTTTAAGTTTTACACCCAATACGATTTTTGAGCGTTTCTATTATGTTATTCACGTCTTCAATCGCCAGCTGGGAGATTATTTCTTTGCGAAGTTTGTCGAGGCAATGATTGTTGGTGGAATTATCACGATTGGTCTTCTGATCATGGGAATTAACAACGCTGTTATCTTAGGATTTGCGGCCGGTTTAACTAACATCGTTCCTTATGTTGGTCCAATTCTAGGAGTGATTCCAGCTATTATTTTAACGATGCTCGAGTATGGACTAACATCGCCAACGATGGGGGCCGTGCTGATTCTTTATGCTGTCGCTAATGCAGTTGACGCCTTTTTTGTATTCCCATTCCTGGTTTCAAAAATCGTTAACCTGCACCCAATGATCGTCGCCATTAGTGTTATTGTAGGGTCTCACTACGCCGGAATTACAGGGATGGTTATTTCAATCCCGGTAGTCGCGGCCATCAAGCTCATCATCACTGAAATCTACAACGAAATTTATACTGAACGCTCCAAGTAAAAAAGCTTGGAGCCTCTTCTTCAACCCCTTAAAAACAGAGTGTATTTTTCAATCATTCCAATGCCTTTAGCCTTGTCGTAGCCTTCGCCAAAATGATACATTTTTAACATTAAGAACCTCGTTTGGAGCTATCGTTGAAAGTTGTTAAGTTTTTAGTAATGGCGTTGTCTATTTTAGTAATTTCTTGTGCGACTAAAAGACCACAAGGAGCGACAGAGGCAGAAGTTCTTTACAAAGAAGCGCAGGAGTTGGTTGGAAAATCTCGTTATATCCAGGCCACGGAAAAACTTAACCTGATCCGTTCTCAATACCCATATAGTTTCTATGCGACTCACGCAGAACTTCTTCAGGCAGATATTTTATTTTCTCAAGAAAACTATGCTGAAGCAGCAGCGGCCTATATTCTCTTCCGCGATTTCCACCCGAAATACAACGAGCTTGGTTATGTTATCTTCAGGATTTCAGAATCATTCTACCGTCAGCTTCCAGAAACATACGACCGCGATCTTTCTGCGGGAGTTGAAGCGATTAAATACTACAATGAATTGATGACGACTTATTCAAACACTGAATATGTAAAAGATGCTCAGAAAAGAATCTCTCAAATCGAAGATATGTTAGAGAAAAAAGAAATCTACATTGCAGATTTCTATTTTAGAACAAAAGACTTTTTCGCGGCTAAAAACCGTTACGAAGACATTTTATCCACACTAAAAAACGAACAAGAACGCCCGCGCATTATGGCCAACGTAGAAAAGGCCAATAAAGAACTAGCGGAACACCCGGTAGAATCAAAGTAGGAGAGGCACAGAATGTACACTTCAAACAATGAACAACTGCTTAAGACGGCTCGCGAATGCTTTGAGAAGCAGGAATATAAAAAAGCGCAGGTTGTTTTAAATGAAATCATTGAATCAGACGATCGCAACGTCGATGCTTTATTTCTTCTGGCAAACATTTTCCATATCAATGGAGAAATTGGGAAGGCGATTAAGGCCTTTAATAAAGTTTTAAACCTGAATCCTGAGCACACAGACGCGGCCATCAGCCTTTCTGTTTTATACAACGATATCGGACAGTACGAAGACGCTAAAAAAGTTTTTGATACAGCTAATGAGCGTGTTAAGGGGAAAAATAAAGGTGCAGGTCTAATGGAAGACAAGCACATCAATAAAAAATTCGCTTCTAAGCACTATGAACTTGCAGATTTATACCTGTCATATAACCGCTACGATGAAGCTCTATTTGAGTTCAACAAAGTTGTAGGTCTTGATCCGGAAAACCTGGATGCACGTATTAAAATTGCTAAGGTTTACGCGAAAAAAGGCTTCGTTGCTAAGGCCATTGAAGAGCTTAGAAACCTTAAAAATGAAGAGCCAAACTTCGCTCCAGCACGCATCGCTCTTGGAGTGATTCACTATGGAAACGGAAATGTTCTTGAAGCTCAAGCTGAGTGGGAAAAGGTCCTGATTAAAGACCCGTTCCACGCTGAGGCCAGCATGTATATGAACCTTTCTAAGACTGCGACAGAAACTCGCTTGTAAAAATTCTTAAAACGATTAAGCACAAATAAAAAAGGCTCCGTGAGGAGCCTTTTTTTATATCAATTTTAAATGATGAATTAGTTAGCTTCGGGAGAATTGGTCTTCGTTGTCGTCGCTGTGTTTGTTGAAACAACAGTTGTCCCGTTGTCTCTAGCAGCTTGAGTAACATTAGTTCTCTTAGAGTCGTCTGAAGCATTTGTAGAGTAGTTAACAATGTACTTCTTAAGATCCATGTACATTTTGAAACGAACTTCTAGTTTTGAATCTTGAAGAACGATCTGTCTTGCCATCTTTGTTTTGTTATTGATGATGATCGGCGCTTTTAGGTTCGCTGACATTTCAGTAACGTTTTGTGGGATAGTAAGCACTGTGTACACGCTAGCATTTGATAAGTTCTCTAGAGCTAAACTGTTAAGTTCAACTGGAAGAAGTTTTACCATGTAGTTAGGTTGGAAAATTTTTGGTTCGATGATTGGGAATGCAGTACCTGCATCATCAGTCGATTGAAGCCAAAGAATTAACGTTTGATCACCTGGATCAACGATGAAGAATTTTTTTAGGTTTTCAAAACCGAGTAAACCTTCTGTAAACTCAATAATGTCTTTTTTGTCGACTTCTAGTTCGCCAAATCTAGTAGTTTTGATTTTCACTGTTAAAGCCTCCGCTTTGTGCACCACGGTCGAATACCCGACCTCTATGCAAAGATTTTAACAGCCGTAGGGGCAAAAGTGCAAGCAGGAAATTACTTCTTGTTTAACTCATTGGCCAAATCGGCAATTGAGCTTAAGTCGGCCTGTGAAGCCTCTGTATTTTGGTCTTGGATAGCCTTGTAGACTTCTTCTCTGTGGATTTTGGTCTCTGGTGGCGCTTTGATACCAAGACGGACCTGTTTTCCTTTGATCTGAACAACTACAATTTTAATGTGATCGTCTATTGCGATGCTTTCGCCTAGCTTCCTTGTCAACACGAGCATAAATCAACCTCAGAAATCATTCGCCGGAAGTCTTTCCTGATCCGGCTTGCAATGCTTCATATATTATCTGATTAATTAAATTGCAAGCAAAAACTAAATTATTTTCGGATAATGACAATGGGCAGTGCGTGAAGAGGTGAACTAGCGACGCAGGAAGTCCATCAAGGATTGATTCATAAGTCCCTGACTTGCCTGATAGGTTGTTTTAAGAATGGCCTGCTGTTTGTTGATATCCGAAAATAATTCGGTCACATCAGCGTCAACAAGAGCACTGCGTCTGGAAGCATGCTCGATATTTTCGTTGGAAAGGTTGTTTTTCGACGATTCTACGGAGTTTGTGATCGATCCGATACGAGTTCTCAGGGTAACAAGGCGAGAGACTGTATTGTCGAATTTTTCAAGGAGGCCTTGAATCATTTGAGGATCGTTATTTTCAAGTGCACTTGTTAGTGCCTGAAGCTGAGAGAAGATATTATCGCGTGATTTAAATCCGTCTTCAGTGCCTTCAGCACCTTCGACTTTCGCACCTTCAGATTCAACTGAGGCCAGGTCGCGATTAAGTTTAACTGATGGAGCGTCTTTGAATTGATCAAATTTCTCTAATGGGTTTTCTGCTTTTACAGTGTCAGTTGTATTGTAGAAAACTTCTTCCCCTGTCAGGTTGATTGGCACGAAGAAGTTTCTCGAAACTTCCAGTGAAATATGGCCCTTGTCGCCTTTGTAAATTCCATTTCCATCAAAAGGAACTGTCAGCGTGCTTGTTCCAGAGAAGATATGTTTGATTCCGACTTTTTTATTAGCGATGGCCAGTGCCTGGTTGTAGAGCTGCTGAACTTCGTTAGCAACGTTCTTTCGTACGTCAGCATTGAAGAAGTCAGAAGACTGGGCGATGGCGATTTCTTTTGCTTTAACGATAATGTCAGTCAACTCTTCAATTGATTTTTCACTCACGCTCAGGTTTAAGAGAGCGAAGTCAGCGTTCTTTAAGTATTGAAGGTTGTCGTTAGTTGAAGACGTCAGGGCCATGGCCTCAACGTTACTAACCGGGTTGTCAGAAGGACGTGTAATCGCCTTAAGGGTTGAACCCTTAAGTTGTAAATCTTCAACTTTTGCTTTCGTTTTATTTAAAGCGTATTGAAGAGAGGCGGTTGAACTGTTTTCTGAAACTCTTGTCATTTAATTATCCAACTAGCGTTTTAATTCCAGTACTGTTTTAAACATGTCATCTGCAGCTTGCATGATCTTCGCTGAAGCCTGATAAGCTTGCTGGAAGCGAATCATGTTAGCTGTTTCTTCATCGATTGAAACACCAGTTAATCTCTCTCTTAAGCTGTTAGCCTGTGCAAGAATTCCTGTTGCCTGTTCCGAGTCGATGCGGGCCTTACCAGTCTCTAGACCGATATTACCAATTGTCTGTAAGTATTTTTCTTCCAGGGTAACGCTTCCGTCACCTGAAATTCTTTCGTGCTGAAGTTTTGAAATCGCAATAGCTACACGGTTATCACCAGGAGCGTTTGGCGAAAGAGCTGCGGCGATGTTGCTCAGGTCCGCTTTAACCGAGTCAGAAAGATCGATTTCGTTACCAGCTTCTTCCACAGAAAGAGGCTGTTTAAAAAAGTCGAGACCGGTCGTTAATCCCTTGTGATCTACAGCAGCAGGTTTTCCATCGGCACCAATAGTGATTTCGCGGTTAACGAATCCCTGGCGGTGAATAGAGTTTACTGACGACGTAAATTGGTAAGCAATTCCATCGATATCATTTTGCAATTTCTTTAAATCTTCATTTCTTACTTTAATAATCGCCGCAAGGGTTCCACCTTTGAAAAGATCAGTGATTTTTTGCGATGGACGGTCTTTTAAAACGATTTCAACAGAACCATTCATTCCGTTACTAGAATCATTTTTATTTTGAGTCACCGTTCCCAGCTCCTGAACGTGAAGACCTGTTACCAGTGTCCCGATTCCCTGAGCTGTTACGATAAAGCGGTTTTTCTCATCAACGTAAGTGTGAATTTTAAAGTTCTCAGAAAGGTTTCTTAAGGCCATATCGCGTTGGTCGCGAAGGTCTCCAGTTTCACCTTGAGCTGCTTCAATTGTCGTGATCTTTCCGTTAAGGTCAGCAATGTGACGAAGAAGCTGGTTAACATCAGCAACAGAGTTTTGAATCTTTCTGTCGATGTTTCCTGATTGAGTATCAAGAGTCCCGCGGATACGGCGGAAGTCTTTAATGACCAGGTTCGCGTTGTCGCGAACGACTGATCTGATCGTTTCGTTTTCTGGTTGGTTGGCAAGCTCTCTAAACGAGTTAAAGAATTTGTTGATAACCTGGTTTAATCCGTCTGAGTCCAGCTCGTTGAAGATGTTTTCAACTTGCTCAAGGTGCTCAGTTCTCGCTTCGTAGAATTTATTGTTGGCAAGAGCAGTGTTTAAGCGCTTGTCGATGAACTCATCGTTAAAGCGTCTTACGCCATCAACTTTTACCCCGGTTCCCTGGACGAATCCGCCGACAGAAACAGGAATGGCCGTAGATTGCATAACTCGCTGGCGTGAGTAGCCTTCAGTGTTGACGTTAGACAAGTTGTGCCCGGTCACCTCAAGGGCTTTCTTTGAAACGTTAAGACCGGATTTCCCAATGCCTAATAAATCAGCCACATCTTCTCCTTACGTGCTCGTCGTTACCGCAGAGCCCTTCGCAGAGTAAGTCGAGTAGTTTTTCTTTCCCGAAGCTTCGATGCGAATTTGCTGAAGTGAGTGTAGTGCTTTGTTGATAAAAAGTTGGTTGCGTTTATTTTGCGCCTGAATCTTCTCAATGATGTCGATTAACAATGCATTGAAACGGAACAGGTGTTTTTGATTGCTTTCAATTTCGTAGTTCGACATAACTTCCAGCAGAGCTGAAACGCTGTCGATATTTTTTTCGGGATAAAGAGCGCTGATATCTTTAATCAGGTCTCTTCTCATCATTTCCAGAGTCCCGATACGAGCGATACATTCATTTTTTTCGGTGATTTTTTCTTCTAATAGCTCAAGGTCGCTCTTTAAAAGAAGCGAGTATTCGTCACACGTAAGATTGAAAAGCTCGTTATGCTCTTCACAGAACTGCTTCCATAGATTAGTGACTTCAAAATAGAGTAGGGCCAGTTTATCTTTCATTCGATGATCCATCCTAGATATCGATTAAATTCAGGGAGAGTCCTAAAACTCTTGTTCCATGATTTTATCTGCTAAATCACCAGCGTCTACATTGTATGTTCCCGCTGCGATTTGAGCTTTTAAGCGTGCAATTTTATCTGTGTTATCGATCGCAGGAGCAGCATCAGCTACTTTTTTAACTGTCTCTTATACACATCTGACGCTGCCGACGAAGGCTTCTGT
>CAXHHE010000136.1:0-8274 GCA_964016365.1 uncultured Bacteriovorax sp.
TCGTGGGCTCGGAGATGTGTATAAGAGACAGATTCAGTGTTTCGTGAGTTTCATTGCGATATAAAACAGTCCGCAGGACTGTTTTTCGGTCTACTTTTTCTTAACGATATCAGAAAGGTGCTTGATCCTCTCAGGCATCTTTTTGTAGTTCAGTGTGCTCATATAAATCTGAGACGAAGGCAGCCCCGGGATTTCTTGAACCTTAAGCTGGTCTTCTTTCTTGATTAAATGATCTGGAATCACAGCAATCCCCACATCGTTTTTTACCAATGAGATGATTGAAGTGAATGAGTCTACCATGACGATAGATTCGCTTTTATTTTTTGAAAGCTTAAACAGGTGATCGTTATTTGAGAAAACTACCCAGCGGTGATCGCTCAGTTTTTTTCTGTTCACTTCGTTTTTAGAAATCAGAACTAACTTTTCTTCGAAGAGTTTTAGTGAGGTCACCAGTTCAGACTGGATATTTTCCGTTCCAAAGATCACGTCAAATTTGCTCTCTTCAATTCCTGAACGAAGCTCAGGCATATCGGCCACGTGAACAGTCACGTCGCGCTTTTGTCCCTTGAGGTAGTCGGTCAGAAGAGGAGTAAACCAGTTCTTAAGGAGTCCTTCCAGGATACCAATAGAAAGTGGGAGTTGATCTTCGCGCTGGAAAATCTGAAGAGAAGTCTTCTCAAAACTTTGAGAGGCCTGGTAAAGCTCTTTACCTTTTTCCGAAAGAATTACTTTTTTGCTCGATCTAATGATGAGTTCTTCCTGAAGAGAATCTTCCAGAAGTTTAATCTGACGGCTAACAGCTGACTGAGCAATATTTAATTCTTCAGCGGCCTTGGAGAAGCTTGCGTACTTTGCCGTAAGCATGAAGGCCTTCAGGTAGCGAAAATCTAGCATTTTAAACTCCTTCTTTTACTGGAGGTGTTTTTTCTGGGCTTGCTCTCCAGAATTTCCCTTTGAATTCGCCTTGAGAATGGTTCGTGATGACGAAACCTTCAGCGTCCTGGTTGAAATCCTGAATGAAGTCCACAGAAGCTTCCTGTAAATAGAAGGCAGCAAATGGATCGATTACGATATAAATGTCGTCGTTGCTATTAGCGATACGAACTTGAAAGTCATCTTCTTGAAGGTCAGTGAAACCTGCTGCGTAAGTAAAACCTTCGCAACCTTTCCCACTTACGACAATACGAAAGTATTTACCCGCCAAGGTAAAGTCATTATCGATAATTAATTTTAATTGCTCTAGGGCGCGCTCAGTAAACATGATCACAGGTGGAAGGACCAAGTCCTTGTTAACCTTATTTTGTTTAAAACCCATGTGAAAATCCCATGCGGAAAAGTGTCGTTAGTGTTATTGTATGTGCACCTGTAACTATCCAACCAAAAAAGAATTTACAAGTCAAAAAAGGAAAATTTTTATGAAGCTAGCCTATAAATTAATCATTGAAACACCTTCGACGCACCAAGTTCGAGTGATTATTCAAGGAAAAAAAGAATCTGGTGAAAAATCGCTGGACTTTTTTCTTCCGCGTTGGTCGCCAGGATCTTATTTAATCCGTGAATATTCACGTCATCTATCTAGCTTAAAAGCGGAAACAGCTAATGGAGAAAGACTTTTTCTCGAACAAACAGATGTTTCCACTTTTAATATCGATTGGAATAAAAGCGAATTAAAAAATACTAAGGATGCTGACACATTTACGCTTTCTTATAATGTTTATTGCCATGAGCTAACAGTAAGAACATCGCACGTTGATGACTCACATGCTTTCTTGCACCTGCCAACTCTTTTAATGGGAGTATTAGGAAAGAATATTACTGACCCGACGATTGAATTATCTTTCCCTCCGTCGTGGTCAAAAGTTTCAACAGGACTAAAAGATATTTCTGTGAAGCGCGAAGCCTTCATCTATACAGCAAAAAATTACGATGACCTGATTGATTCACCAATTGAAATCGGTTGTCAGGAAACTGATGGTTTTATGGCCGGAGGAATTCCTCACGATGTCGCTTTTTATGGGAATCTTCTTCCCCACAAAGAAAACTTAAAAGAAGACACGAAAAAAATCGTTGAGCACATTGCTGATTTCATGGGGGGATACCCGTATGAAAAATACACTTTCATGACTCATTTTGTTCCAGGATTATACGGTGGTCTTGAGCACTCAAACTCAACAGCACTTCAATTTGACCCAACGGCAATTACAAACCGCAAAGGATACATCAATTACCTGGCACTTGTGTCTCACGAATACTTCCATACATGGAACGTTAAACGCATTCGTCCTTTTGAACTTGGCCCGTTTAATTACTTAAAGGAAGCAACTTCAAAACTTCTATGGCTTGCTGAAGGTCTGACATCTCTTATGGATGAGCTTTTCATCTACAGAGCGGGGCTGATCACTATGGAAGAATACTTAGAAATGCAAAAAGATAACCTGAACAGATACTTCTCTGTTCCAGGAAGAAAATTTCACTCGCTGGATGATTCATCTTTTAATTCATGGATCAAACTTTACCGCCCGGATGAAAACTCAAATAACTCGAGCGTGAGTTACTACCTTAAAGGCGGGATTGTTTTCTTCGCTTTAAATATCCTCTTGGCCGAAAAAGGAAAGAGCATCAACGATCTTCTTGCTCTTTTATGGAACGACTATAAGAAGCACCCAGAGCGTGGAGTAAACCCGGAACAAGTTTACAAGATGGTTGAAGAAGTTGGTGGAAAAGAAATCAGAGAGAAGTTTGAAGTCATGACTTCGACAACAGAAGAAATCGACCTTGAATCAATCTGTGCGACGGCCGGATTAAAATTCGAGTGGGATAAAACTGAATCACCATGGCTTGGGTTTGACCCAGAATTCTCTGGAGACAGAGTGATCGTGAGAGCTGTGACTCTTGATGGGCCAGCTTACAAAGCAGGATTAAATGCAGGAGATGAAATCATTGCCATTAATGGCATGCGCGTCCTAAAAGACCGCTACAATGATTATGCAAAATACTTAAGAGCTAATGAATCATACACATTTATGATCTCAAGACTGGCAAGTCTTCAGACTGTAACAGTGAATGTTGGTGTAACGCCATCAAAACTGAAAGCGATTACTGTGGCCGATAAAGACAAGGCCGTGAAAGTTTTTAATCCATAATTAATGAGCGCTCCTTCGGGAGCGCTTTTTATTTAAGCTTGTCGTAAGCAGTTTGCAGGAACTGGCAGACTTGAGTTGAGAGTTTCTTTGAATCAGTTCGCCTTCTAAGCCACCAGACGCACATCTTCCTGTCCATTTCAATCTCATGCTCAATAAGAGCAATCTTTTTTTCTTTCAACAGGTCGTGCACCAGAATTTTCGGAACGACACTCCAGCCAACGCCATTAAGAACAGCTGAGCGAACTCCAATCAAGCTATCCACAGTTAAAACCGTCTGTGCAGAGAGGTCACTAAAAGAAAAAATATCCGGGTTCATTTGCTCGTGGCGGATAAAAGATTTTTTCATCAGCATATCTAGTGTGAGCTTTTGTCCTTTGCTTTTCCATGAAGCAGGAGCAACCACTAGCCATTCTTCTTTAAAAAGTTGTTTATGAGCAATCGCCGGGTCTTCTGGAGGATGGCAGACAATGACAAAGTCACAGGCCCCGGTGATGAGGTGATTTTCAATATCTCCGCCAGGTGTGCTGATATTTAAATGAGACTTGGTAGGAAAGAGTGAAAGGTGAGGGATAAGAAACTGTTCAACTAACCACATCGTCGAAGCAATCCTGATAGTCGAATGCCCTTGCATCACTTTTTTTTGAGTGGCGATACTTTCTTCCACCCAACCAACAAGCGCAAGTCCCGAATCGGTGAGTCCCCAGCGCCCATCGATTTTCTGGATTAGTCCGTAATCTTCTGAAATGCGTTGGGTTTTCCTCTGAAGTCCGGCCGGGTCGCAGTTTAGTATTTTTGCCGCTTCTCTTAAGGAAGACGCTTCTTTAAAAGCGCGCAGAATAAGGCAGTCATCGGGTGATATTGTGAAGTTTTCCATGTTGATATTTATCCATCTTGTTGTTGATATTTGTCAACATCCAAAAAGAAGCAAAAAAGGGATGGTAGGATGGCGGAGGTATCTCATGAAAATGCTGTTAGTTGTGTGTGTTGTTTTTATTCAAAATTCTTATGCCCTTGATCGTTATTTTGCCAACGAAGAAGTGCAAAGACTGGCCCCAGAAGCTTTTGCTCTTCAGCCAGAAGCGAGTGAATTTCATAAGCTCATTGGAGAAAAATCAAAAAAAGAAAGAGAACTTTTTGTAAAACTTATTAAAGAAGATGCTTCTTTGTTAG
Source organism: uncultured Bacteriovorax sp. (assembly GCA_964016365.1). Taxonomy (GTDB): domain Bacteria; phylum Bdellovibrionota; class Bacteriovoracia; order Bacteriovoracales; family Bacteriovoracaceae; genus Bacteriovorax. The sequence goes on from CAXHHE010000136.1 coordinate 4,314, forward strand.
ATAAACTTCAAAAGTATAAGGAGCTGACTTGGGAAGAAAAAGAAAAAGTCCTGCGCCAGGTATTTGCTCTTGAAGTAAAAGCTTTAGGAATGAAGGCCCCTGAACTCGTCATTGATAAGACGACGACAAAGAATGAAGCTTATTTTGATTTTGATATCACTAACCCGGGAACGGGAAGAGTGCTTTTAAATATTGATGAACTGGAAAAGGATTCAAATCCTCATGCAGGGCTTTTACTTTTAATCCACGAGACAAGGCATTCGGCACAGTTTCAAGAGGCCTTTAAACACAATGATCCAATTGCTCGCGCTTACAAAGCGGCCTTTAGTGCGCAGAAGAATCATGCGAAAGCGATTACTTCTTTTAGCGATTTCCTCACGCTTATTAATGAGTATGAGGCCTTCCAATTTGGAAACTACGTAGTGAGTGCACTTTTAGAAGGCCAGGTCGATACATTAGGGATGGGGACCTATGCGAGCCAGTACAACGAAGACTACACATTAAAAATTGATCTTCCTCTACTTTTTAAAGCGAAGGAAGAAGGGTCTACTAATGAAACAATCCTGAACACTTTTAATAAGTTAGAGAAAGCTCAGTACGATATTCTAGTGAAGCAATAATTATATATAACCCGGTAAGTCATTTACACATTCAGAGATTTTGACTTGCTGAGTTTAAAACTTTTTGGCATAACAGATGAAGTAAAAAATAAATTTAGTCAGGAATACTGTTATGATGCCAGAAGAAATGCAGGCAACAATCGGCACGCTTCTCCTTTTTTTCGCCATGATTACCCTAATGTGCCTTCGCACTCTTTAGATAAAATTGCGACAATTCTTCTTTATCAAGTAACTATTTAACTTTACAATCTTCTCGTGCCAAAAATTCATCGGGGAGGATGTATGACGATCGAGAAAGATTCTGTATCTAGATTACGTAACCGTGCGACTTCAAGAAATCCAAGACATTTTAATGTACCTCTCGACAATTTGGGACTGCCGAAAAAAGTAAGCGATTACTACGGCGAACTGACGTTTGATTTCAAGACATCGGAAGATATTTCTGATGCTACAAAAAAAGAAATCATCAAAGCTTTAGACGAAGGACGTGGGATTAAAAAGGATCACGCAGAATCTATTGCAAAAGCAGTTACTGATTGGGCCGTAAGAAACGGTGCCACTCACTTCTGTCACTGGTTCCAGCCATTAACTGGTGGTACTGCAGAAAAACACGATGCTTTCTTCAGCTTAAAAGATGGAAAGCCAATTGAAAGATTATCAGCTTCTCAGCTTATGCAAGGTGAACCAGATGCTTCATCTTTTCCTAACGGTGGATCGCGCTCAACTTTCGAAGCGCGTGGATACACGACTTGGGATTTAACTTCTCCAATGTTTTTAATTGAAACAACGAACGGAAGAACTCTTTGCATTCCAACTGCGTTCGTTTCATACTTTGGTGAGTCTCTTGATATTAAAACTCCTCTTTTAAAATCAATCTCAAAACTAAGCCCGGCAGCGACGAAATTTCTTCAGCTAGCAGGCCACAAAGATACAACTTCAGTTCACGTTACATGCGGAGCTGAGCAAGAGTACTTCTTGGTAGATAAAGCTTTCTACTACGCAAGACCTGACCTTGTTATGACTGGTAGAACTCTTTTTGGAGCTCTTACAACTCGTAACCAACAGCTTGAAGATCACTACTTCGGATTGATTCCTGATCGTGTTTTAGCTTTCATGCAAGAACTAGATTACGAACTTCACCGTCTGGGAATCCCTTCAAAAACTCGTCACAACGAAGTTGCTCCAGGACAATTTGAAATGGCACCGATTTTCTCTGAAGCTAACGTGGCGTCTGACAACAATCAGATGATCATGACAACAATGAGAAGAATCGCAGAAAAACACGAAATGATGGTTCTTCTTCACGAGAAACCATTTGCAGGAATCAACGGTTCTGGTAAGCACGTTAACTGGTCAATGAGCGACAACACAGGATTAAACCTGCTTGAGCCAGGATCAGAGCCGCAATCAAACCTTCGCTTCCTTGCTACTGTTGCTGTTATCGTTGAAGCTCTACATCGTTACTCTAAGCCACTTCGTATGGCGATCTCTGGTGCAGGTAACGATCACCGTCTAGGAGCTAACGAAGCTCCTCCAAGCATTATCTCTGCTTATCTTGGAGATACACTTGATAAAATTTTCCATACAATCATGGAAGATAAATCATTCACTCCAAGATCAAACAACGTGATCGACCTTGGAACAAACCAACTAGCGCATTTACTTCAGGACAACACAGATAGAAACAGAACATCGCCATTTGCTTTCACTGGAAACAAATTTGAATTCCGTGCTGTTGGTTCAAGCCACGCGATCGGTTTCCCAATGACAATCCTAAACGCAGCCGTAACAGATATCTTCAATGAAGCAAACGCTTATCTTGAAGCTGAGCAGGCTAAAGGACAAACAGTTGATCAATCTCTAATGAGCTTAATTAAAAAGCTTATGGGGAACTCAATGAAGGCAGTCTTTAACGGAGATGGTTACTCGAAAGAATGGGTTCAAGAAGCGGCAAGACGTGGTCTTCCAAACCTTCGCACAACTCCAGAAGCTCTAAAAACTATGACGAATGCAGAAGACTATAGCTTCCTGGTTCGCAACGGAATCTTTAAAGCAGAAGAAGTGACAACTCGTTATAACATCCTTCTTGAAAGATATATCAAGATCAGAGAGATCGAGTTTGAAACAATGATCGACATGATTCATCAATACGTCATTCCATCGGGACTTGAGTACAAATCAGTTCTGGCAAACCTGATTAAGGGACAAAAAGAAATTGGTGTAGCTTCAAACTTTGAAATGGATGCTTACAAAAAAGTATCGACAAAAATTGATGAAATCCATTCTCTTTCTGCTAGCCTTCAAAAAGAACTCTCTGGCGATCACTCAGACCACCAGAAGTATGCAGAAAAAATTGGAAGCGAGCTGATGACAACGGTGACAACAATGGCCGGCATCTGTAACGAGCTTGAAGAATTGATCACAAATCAGTTCTACACACTTCCAAAATACTACGACATGCTTTTCTTAAGATAGTCATGATCATGTGAGGCCCTCTTCGGAGGGCCTTTTTTATTTCAACAGGCGCATATTGGCCCCAAATCTTGTGACAATCTTTCTTTAAAACGTATTCTTCTTACAATTGTCTCAATAGTGCTGACTGAAAAGACCCTAGCTTTGATTTTTATTTTGCGGTTTTATAAAAATAAAGGATGAAAGTCGTTAAGCGAATAGTTTTGCACTCAAGATTTTATTTTTTATCCGTGACTTTGTTTTTCTTTAGAGCGATTTCAAAAATGATGGAGTTCGTTTTAAGTAAGCTTAAAGGTTAGGCCTGTTTTAAAAGCGCCAGGATGCCCAGGTTGCGAGGAGAGAGCTCCTCGTCGAAGTACTGTTCAAGTTTCACATCATAACCTTGTTCTTCCAGGTACAAGCAGCGGTCAAGTTGCAGATAAACTTCCAGCGCGCGACCTAGTTGCCAGCGGATAATATTACATAAGAACATCACACGCAGTTCTCTTTGCAGAGATGGATCGGCGTAAAACTCGTTGAAGTACTCATCTGTAAAGGCATGCTCGATTTTAAGTTCGGCCAGTTTTTCTCTGATGTAGTATTGGAAAGGTTTCCAGTAAGTCTGAATCTGGCATTCGCCCACATCTGTGGCGTACTTGTTGTTATAATGTTTCATCAAAAAGAGATGAAGAGCGTAACGGTAATTTTTCACTCGCTCTTTTGTCTGATACGTTGGAAGCTCCATCGCCGCATGGGACCTGGTTGCCAGGCTCAGTCCAAAAAGATTCAGGCGAGTGAAGTTATTTTCTTTGTAGAAGTTCGAAAGAGGGAAGTCTGTTTCAGGATTGATTCTGTAGTAGCAGCATCCAAAATTTAAAAGGCCCATTGAG
>CAXHHE010000137.1:0-8268 GCA_964016365.1 uncultured Bacteriovorax sp.
GATAACTGAGCGTCTCGTGGGCTCGGAGATGTGTATAAGAGACAGCTTTGGTACATGGACCGTTGGTGCTGACTTCATAAAAGAAAATCATTTTAATGATGATAAGTTCGTTCAGGTTAGAGCAGACATTTTCTTTAAATAACTACTTCTGTGAACTCTTTGAATCCAGATTCTTAATCAGTGACTCCAACTCATCGACCTGCGGTTTTCTTTCGCGTTTCGAATCGTTTTCTGCTCCTGATAAGTCTTTTGATGGCGCTTGCCCTAACTGAGCTGGCGCTTTAACCACTTTTAAATCCTGGGCCATCGGCTTAATTAAATCTGAAAGATCAAGGCCTGGACATTTTTTAGATAAGAAGCCATGAAGGGCCTCATTAGTTTTGTAAATAAGCTCTGCCTCCCCACCTACAAAACGGTGAAGATCAGAGTTAACCATCGTACACTTCTTTTTATTTTTGTCCGTAACTGTCACGACTCCATCTTTTTTTGTCAGTGGAGTGCTTCCCATTCGGTAACCGATATCGATAACAATTCCTTTTGAATAACTTTCGATTTCAACACCACTCTTATTTTGTGAGTTGATGTCACTGGCAACCTTAATCGACATATCTGGAGAGCTCACTCTGCCTGTTTTATCAAAATTAAAAGTAGCGCCACTAGAGTGAGTTAAACTAAGTCCCGACTCACTGGTGTTAGTAATTCCTTTTTTCGTGCGCTTTGGAAATAAGTAAAAAACTCTGGCCCCAGTTGAATTAGAATTTGTGGTTCCCGGAAAATTACTAAAAACCTGAATCGCTCCCGAGTCAGTAAAAGTTAAATTGCGGTATGACTGTGAGTCCTTACGGTCAGCACCAACCATGATAAGACAAAACATGTCCTGGTATTGAATTCCGTTTCCATACTTCCCAATCTGCTCTGGGCAGTTTTGAGCAAAGGCGGTAGATGTCGTCACAAGGAAAAAAAGTAGTGCTTTCATATAGGTCCTTATCGGACAATTCTGCTCTTAACTTTATTAGACCCTTGCCCATAAATGCAGGCGCTTAAAGGGGTAAAAGAATGGCCTATCGTCAGGAAGACGCTTAAAGAGGCGCTCTCTAAACTCCTGTAAAAACTCTTGATAATACTCTTCTGTGAGGTTTTTCCGAAAGAATGAAAGCATCGAGCCCTTTACCCACTCGAGAACTTCTTCGCGCGAGCCAAGCACATGGGGATACACTTTTAAAACGACTGTTTGTTCTCTAAAGCCCAGACGGTAAAGTAAAGCTGCATACTCTTCCACCAAAAATAGATCGTACTTCGTGTAGCCTTTTCCATTTAAACGCTGATTCCACTTTGGTTCAAAACTCATCTCATAGGCCAGCACATGCGTAGGGTAATCGTGGTTCATCGGCATCTGAACCGCGAGCTGTCCTCCACTTAAAAGCGATTGATAAAGGTTTTTAAACAGCTCTGCATGATTTGAGCACCATTGAAGAGCGGCGTTGGAAATAATCAGATCTACTTTCTCGCTGGGCTTCCAGGTCTCAATATTGTCTTGAATAAATGTTAACCCCGGAGCCGGATGAAGCTGTGATTTTTGCAACATTTCTCTAGAGGAATCAATCCCCAAGGTGGCCTTGGGCCTAAAAGTCTGGTGAAACAGATGAGTCAACTCTCCCGTTCCACATCCTAAATCCACCGCTCTTTGAAAGTCCTGCGGTTGAATAAAGCTCATTAAATCTATAAAAGGCTGCGTCCTTTCATTTTTAAATTTATCGTATTGGTCTGGGTTCCAGTTTCCTTTGATGTCATTCATAATTGACTCCTCATTGTCATCTTAAGCTTATCTCAGGAAAGATCCATAGAATTCAAAGAAAGGAACTCATTCTTAAAAGGAATGAATAAGATTTGATACTCAAACTTAAAATAAGTTTAATCTTTACGATGATCCATTTCGAACTCCTGTTGAATTGATTATAGTCCAGGACAATGAATGCCAAAGTTAATCCGTCACCAGACATTCCTTTAAGACTTCCGCCTGTCCTTTCATGGTTGAGGTTGCTTGCTGTGCTCTTAGTTTTTTCAGGGCATAGTAAGACATTATTTGGTCGAGGGCATGGGGCGATTTTTTTTATGGTTCTCTCTGGTTATACCTTCACACGTTTTTTTATTAAAGAATGGTCCGAGACTGGAAAAATAAGAATAAGAAGATTTCTTAGCAAAAGATTATCTAAATTAGTTCCGGCCCTCTTAATAGTTCTTGCAATCAATCTGGTTATAAAAATATGGCACCATCATCCAGTTGATGAAACCCAATTTCTCTCTGTTGCTACCTTTACCACTAATTACTTTAATGCTCTCAATGGCCACCCTAATAATGGTCTCGCTCATCTATGGACTCTTTCGCTAGTCATGCAGTTTTATCTGGTCTGGCCTTTCCTATTTCTTCTTTTGGTCAATTACTGTCGTTCATAAAAGCAAATCACGATTGTACTTTCTGTTGCGATTTTAACCATCATCACCTATCGGTCTATTCTTCTTTATTTTGGTCTGGCCACGAATGCTTATATCTTTAACTCTTTTGAAACGAGAGTTGATTGTTTTCTCATCGGTGCACTTTTTGCTTTTAATATCGAGTGCTCACTTTTTCAAAAGATTCGCCAGCTCGCTCTCAAATACAAATGGAGCGTCCTCATGACGATGGTCGTGATCACTTTTATGACATCGCTGCCACTTATCATGCGCAACTCTTTCGGGTTTGACTTGCACGCTTTTTTAATTGGCCTCTTTATAGTTCAGCTTGGTGCCTTAGATGATCTCTCTTTCGGCATCCTCGGGCACTCAGAACTTCTTTCTGATATCACCTACTGGTTCTATCTTTTACATCCTTGGGGAAACACTTTAGGAGACATGATGAAAATGAATCCATACGCCCAATTTTTATTTGGTGGAACTATTTTGCTGATATGTGTAACGCTTTTTTGTTACACTTTAAAGGAAGCTCGAGTCTCTTCTAAAGTCTCTAATCTATTCAGATAAAAGATCTTAACAATATTATGTCTTGCAAAATTATCCCCTGCTTCATATATAAGCCTTCCTTTTTAATGGAGCATCAAATTATGAAACTAATGGTTGTTGGTCTTAGTGCATTATTTCTACTTTCTTGTGGCGTAAAAAACGATGCCTCTCATACTCAAATTAAAAAGGCCTCTGTCATCAACGGTGTCCGTGTAAAAGACGGTGAAGCTATCGCTTCCAGCATTGTTGCTGTTTACGATGTAAAGGCCAATTACATCTGCACAGGTTCATTAATCGCTTCAAACGTTGTTCTAACGGCTGCTCACTGCAAGCCTGATAGAATTTCTAATCTTAAAGTTGTTTTCGCAACAGACGTCGACTCAGTCATGAACTCACTTGAGCCAGATGTGAAAGCGGAATACGTTCTTCAAGCAACAGATTTTAAAGCTCACTCAAGCTACGATCCAAACAATGAAACAATTGAAGTGGATGTTGGAGATATCGCTCTGGTTAAATTCAAAGGGACAATCCCTGCTGGATTTAAGCCAGCTACATTCTTAAAAGATGAATCACTTCTAAAGATCGGCAACACTGTAACGGTTGCAGGCTTTGGTGTGAACTATGTCGACATCTCTAAAGAGATCAACCCGAAAAAAGTAAAAGACGAAGATATCGAATTCGGAGAAGTTTACTGCGAAGACGACATGAGAGGAAATCATGTGAAGTGCTTTAAAGTTGAAATGGAAGGAGACGGTATTTTAAGACAAGGTGAAGCTCCTATTTCATTTATTCATCAAACAGAAATCAGACTAAATGAAAAGAAGGCCGGAACTTGTAGCGGGGACTCTGGTGGTCCGGCCTATATCAAGAAGGATGGCGAGCTATTCCTCTTTGGGGTCACAAGCCGAGGATCAGCTCTATGTAATGAAGTTGGTGTTTATACCAACGCTCTTTATTACATGCCTTGGATCAACGACACGATGAAGACACTTAATTAATCTCATCGCAAGCGTAGACATCATTATCAATAAAATCCTGAACACTCTTTAACATTTGGTTACATTGTGTTTTGACTTCTGCTTCTTGTCTGTTGATTGGCCCATAGTGGTTGCGACGGACACGAAGCATCACCATCGCGTATTCAGCAGCAAATGACGGGCATGATTTATTGAAGGCCTGATACTCAGCTCCTACTCCACTTCCAGCAATGCTTGAGTTGCCACATGAGCTTACTCCTTCTTTAAATGTGTCTAAAAAACATTTCGAAGTATCTGCCTTATATTCCGCATAGAGTTTACTTAGTTCTGCCGATGCACTCATTGAATCATAACTCGTTTGAAAAATTCCGGCCTCTGCTGTACTTGCCGATGTATTCGAAGCCGACATATCTCGCCCTTCACAATACTTTCCCGAACTCTCTCTCATCCCTAAACCAATTCCTAAAGTGTATAGAGATCTCACAGGCCCTTCTCCTGCAGTGTTGACCACTAATCCAAGATTAGAAAAAGTCGATGAATAAAGCGCTAGGGCATCTGTCGATGAGCTTCCCGCTGCTCTTGTTAAAAGATCAACCAGAGCGGTTGGTGAAACCTGGTTCTTTTTATAACGGCAATAGCTTCTGGCATAAGTCAGCGCCATCCCTTTGATATAGCCAGCTGGTGCCTTCCCACGACTTGCCCAAGAGTAGCTCGCGCATGTTGAAGAAGAAGCAATCGATTTAATTTGATCGATATAATAGCCGGCAGCTTCTGGTGCAGTTGGAGTCGTTGTCGATCCACCACCTGTATTTGATCCTCCGTTAGGATCTGTTGTTTGGTCTTCTGTTTGAGTTGTTTCGTCGCCTGTCTCTGTTCCATCCTGAGGAGTACATGAAACACCTAGGGCGAACGTTAAAATTAAAAGCATCCAGACAAGCACTGAACGTGCAGGTTTTTTCGTTTGCTCCATCCTTGGGGCTCCTTTTATTTTAATGTCGTTTATTGATCGTTATGATCTATAAAAGTGTTTCAGCAGTATGCATGCCATAATGAGAATTTTGATAAGAAACTGAAATAACAAAGTAGCTAAAGTAAATAATCAGAATGCTCGGTTACATTATGCTCGATAAAAAAATATTGATTTAGTGAATTAGAGGCCCAATGACACTGACTAAAAAAGTTTTTTGACATACTAGAAAGTTCAGCTCTAGTACTATAGGCAAAATGCCTTAAAGAGTGGCCAACCTATGATCCACTAAAAGGATTAATTGAGTTACTTAAGTTTGCGAAACTCCATCGCCTAAATAATCTCTACCATATCCCTTTCAATTCTCATTATAATGAAGCGATGATTAGCGAACGCCTCTACCTTCTTCAATTCAAACGACTTCCCTCCAAGCAAGTCAGCCCCTACAAAGATCCGTTCAGGAAATTGCACGCGAGAAATCAGGAGGCCATAAAAAAAGAATCCAAAATAGAAAGGCGCTATTTAAAACAAGATAATCTTAAAGAAACAGCTCATCAAATGCGTGAAAACCGCGAGGCCCGTCAATACGCCAATCACCGCTTTAAACTTTTAAATGTTATCTGATTACTTCTCGCTTACAGTTGTTTAAACTAGTGGCATGAAGATCGAGACCCTGGAAATTAATGATGTCACTGACACAGCTTTGTGGGTGGCCGCTTATCGCGCAGAAGAATCAGAAAGAAAAGATGCTCTTTTTAAAGACCCTTACGCTTCACTACTCTTGGGTGATGCCGGATCAAAAGTTGCCATCAGGACTCAGGGCTCGCGCTACACTTCATGGTCTGTTGTCATCAGAACATACATCATTGATAAATTCATTACGGACCTAGTAAAAAATCAAGAGATTGATACTGTTTTAAATTTAGGAGCAGGTCTCGACACCAGGCCCTATCGTCTTTCAATCCCCAAAGATTTGCGCTGGATTGAAGTCGATTTCCCAAAAATCATCGACACTAAAGAAGAAAAACTAAAAGCAGTTAATCCTCTTTGTCGTTTAGAAAGAGTAAAGCTCGATTTATCCATCGAGAAATTGCGCGAAGAATTTCTCGCTAAAGTTGCCAGCGAATCCAAAAAAGTCCTGGTGATGACAGAAGGAGTTGTGCCCTATCTTTCCAATGAAGATGCCGCCTCTCTTGCCTCTTCCCTTCATCATCATCCTAACTTCTGTTACTGGATCACTGAATACTACTCTCCTGAGATTTTAAAATTCTTAAGAACTCCCAAAAGATTAAAGCAGATGAAAAACGCTCCTTTTCTTTTTTATCCGGAAAACTGGTTTGATTTTTTTAAAGGGCTTGGCTGGAAACAAAAAGAAACAAAGTTCTTTGGAGTTGAATCTGAAAAAGTTGGAAGGACTCCTCCCACTCCTGGCTGGGTGAAAGACAATCCGGAAAAGAGCATCGAGGATACCAAAGAGTTCTTAGGTTATAGTATCCTCGAGCGTATTTAATTTTTTAAAGCATCTTCAATTGATATATTTTCTTCTTTCACTCGTGAAATAGAAGAACCCGGAAGTTCTTTTAGAGAATAGTTCATCTTCAATGAATAGTTTCTATCAATCGTGTTTCTTAATCCCTGCTCTGCCTGATACCATTCCATTTTATCCTTATTGGCATTGCATGACTGTAGAGACTCAGCATCCAGCATTCCCCAACGAAGCTCGATACAGTGATATGGGTCGAATGAAAGTTTAAAAATATTCTTTAAAACATGGTCCAGGTTAAAAGACTTTATTGTCCCATTTGTTCTCTTGATATCAAATGAACAAGCTTTGCTCTCTTTGGCATAAGTAGCTTTTAGGTCTCCGATTAAATCATGGCCTGTGTACTTAATGGCAGGATCAGAGTTTCTATATCCTTCAATCATTTTAATCATAAGAGCACGACCTTCACGGATCGAAGCTTTTAAGCGGGCATCTCTAGAAGGAGTTGAATAACTCTCCCAGTCCCCATCTGTTCCATAAATATTGTCCGGAAGTTTATCCGGGTGATTCTGAGTTGAAAGACCTGCTTTAATCGATGCATCTACTGCCACCACTCTTTCTTTTACATCGTGACAGATTTCATCCATCATCTCTGTCAATTCTACTACCGGGTTATAAACCAGGTTCCCAACAGAAAGCTTATTGCGAACGTATTCGTAAAAGTCCATTTCTGTATTATTGAAAACAAATTTCTTACCTTTTTCAAACTGCTCTAATGAATAATCTGGAAGCTCATCATTTGAAGTTGCACTTACCCCGGCCTCAACGCTAAAGGGTCTCCAGTTAGAAAACCCTCCACCGATTTCAACATTCGTTTGAGAGAATTTTTCACCATAAGTAATCGCTGTTAAGCTATTATCCGGATGAGCATCAATTAGGTGAACTTTCCCATTAGTTGTGACTTCATAAACCACAGCAATGTGTCCATTTGGATCATAAAGAACTGTTCCTGGTTTAATCGCATTCCTATTAATCGCAACCGGGTATGTGTCTCTAAAAAGTTCATTGGTCATATCAGAAGAAGCATCTGTTCGAAACGAAGCTGTCGAAATGCTATTGGCAACACCTTCTAGAATCGTATTGATATTGTCGCCGTTTTTCACATAGCGCTTTTTAATCAGAGTGTTTCCAAAGCTGTTATAACGAATATCAGTGTCTTTATCACCGTAGATTTTCTTTCTCACGCTTCTAATTTGCGCTTTAATAACGGCCTTTTTAAGAAAACCAGCTTTCTCTAATTCCAGATTCAGTCTTTCGAGCTCTGCTAAAAGCGCTGGCAGCTCTGGAGATTTAATTGGAGCTGGTGTTAAGTTCACCGGATAGGTAAACGGCAGGTCATTCATCCAGCTAAAGTACGCTCTTAAAATGTATGGAAGATCTGCACAGTCTGAATACACATCAGAAAGACCTTCGGGATTCAAATTATAATAGCGAGGATTGGCCACAGGGCTCTTTAAGCAGTCACTCGTTGTGTGACAGGCACCAGATTTCTTCCCCTTCCCTAAAGTCGCAACGAACTCTTCATAAGATTTCTCAAATGACTTGTTCCAGGTTTTGTTTTTTATCTGCCAGCCAATTGGTTTCTTACTATCGGCCATCGCAGAAAAAGACGTGCTCGAAAGAACGATTGCCAGGGCCACTAGTGTTTTATTGTTTGCCATAAAAAGTCCTCAGAATAAATTTCCAAGTCTTTACCCAGCGGAAGACAATAATTGAATGAGAGACAGGGGTATCCTGTATCTGTCTCTTATACACATCTGACGCTGCCGACGAAGGCTTCTGTG
>CAXHHE010000138.1:0-8266 GCA_964016365.1 uncultured Bacteriovorax sp.
CCCGACACCTCCACCGCAGCCTTCGTCGGCAGCGTCAGATGTGTATAAGAGACAGTATTTAAAGAGTCATTGAAACGACAGAGAAAACTTTTTGGAATGCTCACCATTTGCTTAATATACCGAGCAGTCGAATCTGTTGGTGTAACAATTGTTCCCGCTTTACATTCGCTTTCTGGTGCAAAATTGTTAACATGATAAGATTCGGAAGAGTAATTGCATGTTCCAGCACTCCATGTTCCAAAGTATTCTAAGCAGAGATCTTCAGTTGTAGCATTTGCTTGGCATGAATACCCATGACGGTTGAGTGCTTTCGTCGTTAGTGTGTTTGTTCCAATTCCGTTCATAAAATTGTGAGTATAGACACCTTTCGTTTCTGGAACTGAATTGCCGCAGTCTGGGCTTCCCAGGTATGTCTCAACCGAAGCAATAAATGGCATAGCAGAATTCCCTGAAGGAAAATTCACACGAAGCCCATTCATAGTCGTATCCGTCGGGCCAAGACAAGCACCTTTAATGGATTCATTTGAAAATACAACCTCTCCATTTGGTGCTCTTTTATAACTTTTAAAAACAAAACGATATGTAACAGCACTCCCCTGATTTTTCTTCAAGCAAGTAAAACCTGTTCCATTTAAATCATCACACTCTTCAACTGTAAACTTAGCAAATGTTCGCTTCATCCCAACACCGCTTTTATAAAGCTGGAATGAATCATTCCCTGAATAGATTTCTTCTGCGCAATTGGTATTATTTAAATTTAATGCAATCGTCGCTGCGGTACCATTAAGTTTTTGCGCTGACTTTCCACAATACACAACATCTTCCATCATGGTGTCAGATGATTTCTCCCACATGAAAGAATAAAAACTCCAGTCGCCATTTGGCAGCTCTAGATTCTCTTCTAATCCTGAAATCACTTTTCCAAACTGCTCTCCACTGGCAGATTTACCAAATAAAATGGCACCACCGGCGCCAATACCAGAATTCATATTAACAATTTTTGAGAGATTGATTTTTAATTTGGCAGAAGTTGTCTCAGTCTTTTGAGAACAAGCGAATGCAAAAAACATTGTTAAGATCAGAAGTGGCAGCGTTTTTTTCAACATAATTCTAACCGGTTTATTTAATACTTATCAGTAGTTAGTATTCTAATAAACTATCGGTAATCGAATGTTATTTATTGAGTTTTAATGAGTTAAAAGCGCACTCCGAAGAGTGCCTTTTTAAAAGTGCCAAAATTATGAGTCAACATTTTAATCCGTAATAACCAAACGTGGGGACTCACCTTCTTCAACTGACCAAATTGGTCTGTTTGTCGGCAACGGTTGGTCATTAACAATCGCATTGTAAAGTGACTTAAGACGCATAAAACCGATTCCATCTGGACGATCTTCAATCATGTCAAATTCACCACTATTGCATTTATAAGATAAATTTCCTGCCTGAGAAGCAGCAGAGGGACAAAAGGTTGTTAATTGAGTAAAAGCATGCGGATTCGTGTTGGTTACCCCGGCCATTGCAAAATCAGCTGCACTCTTAACTGAATAGAACGTTACTCCATTACTCACATCACTCGGCCCACATGGAATTGTAAAATGAGATCCAATTGTACTTTCAAGAATGTCAGTACCATCAGTGTGACTACCTGAGATACGCCTAGATATTCGATCTCCCGTATTTAGTGAAGAAAGGAAATATCCATCAGGAAAAGTAGCATCAGTATTGAAAATACCATTCATGGTATAAGTTAAAACACCGCCCGATTCTGAACAAGTTAGAAGTGTATTTGGAACTGTATTATCGTAAGAAAAAACCGCGCCCTGTAGAGCAAAAGAGTTCACGTAAGAGGCCCCTCCTGCATTCTGGGCAACAAAATGTGATCCATAAGGAGTAACCCCACTCATTCGTCCAAACTCGTTAACGGCAATGACTCTCGTGACTTGAGAAGAGGCACTAGTCTGTCCAATAACATGCCCGTACTGAGGGCCAATCAATGCAGCAGAAAAGGTTGCATGCGATTTAACAAGTGCATCTTTTATGATGGCCTCATTCAGGCCTACGAACGACCCAATAAAAGAATTGGCCGAATTATTTATATTGTTAGAAATATTCATACCTGATTCAACTTCTTGAATAACGCCCAGGTTTTTCCCAACTGCACCGCCAATTATTACATCAGCAGTACTTTGAATATCTAACATTCCATCAACTCTTACTGCAAAAACTGACCCTGTAGATGTGTTTACTCCCACAGCTCCGCCTGCAATTGTTGAATTAGAAACAATCGATGATTCAATTTTTGAAAAATTAATTACTCCGCTATTTTCACCTGCAATAATTCCTGCACCAGCAGCTTGTCCCTTCAAAAGAATTCCCATATACGAGTTGCGTGACATCACACCGGTGCCCATATTCTGGCCGACTATTCCAGCTTTTTGCGCAGTCCCTGTTGCAGCAATGACTCCACTTAAAAATTTTATCTTGGATAGTTTTCCAAAATTTTGTTTAAAAAGACCGCCAGAAGAAGTTGGTAAACTTGCCAGAAATCCGCTGACTAAAAAATCATTCCCATCAATTGATCCATTAAATGTCGATGGCATATCTGCGTAGGCAATATCCCCTAGTGCAAGATTTTTTTGAATTGAATAATTCAATGATAAATTTCCAGCAATTTGCTTCCATTGCTCTTTGTTACAAATCACCACAGGATTAAGCACACTTCCTCCACGGGATGCACTCAATTGAGAAGAAACTGAAGCATTATTATTGGCCTGTGCACATGGAGATGACTCCCATGCAAGTTTAGGTAGCGGTGTACCTACATCAACAAATTTTCCCGCAGAGGCGGAAATTAAATTGGCTTTAAATGAACCACTTTCAATTGTTGCTAAGCTGGTATTGCTAGACGGCAGAGAATTATACCATGTTGGGTTAAGTAGTGAACCATAATAATTTGTCCCGGTTGCCCCAGCTGCCAATGTATTAATCGAACAATAAGTCGCTGTCCCATCATTACAAGGAAGCATAATAGAGCCGTAATAGAAAGCATTAGTCAAATTAACAGAGCCTGAAGAATAACCAATTAAGCCACCAATCACTCCAGAACCAGTAGAGTTAAAATTCATTGTTCTACCAATACTCATTTCTGAATAACTATTTTCAATTGTCGCAGGCCCCGTCATATAACCAACCATTCCACCATTATAGGAACCTGAACTTGCACTTATATCTATAACTCCATTACTAAAAGATTCTTTGATGTAAAGATTCATTCCTGAATTACCTTTACCCAAAAACCCACCAACATACTCTCCAGTTGCATGATGGGTAATATGACCTTCAAATGAAGATTTTTGAATAGTCATTGAGGCCGCATCACTAAACCCAATTAAACCACCAATATATGGTGTGTTGGATTGTTCCGATCTAATAGACATTTTTTTTGCACGTACATTTGAAATAGGATCAAAGCCTGCATACCTTCCGGCCACTCCTCCAATATTAGAATTGCCACGAAGCTCAGCTTCATCAACTATTACGTTGGATATCTCTAAAGCATTATCTCCAGAAACGGCCCCCACATAATCACTGCCTTCAATTTCAATGTTTTTTAAAACTAAATTTTTAATCCTACCACCAGTTCTGACAAACCCCAGCGTATCAACATCATTTTGATGTATTCTAATATTTGAAATAGTATGTCCATTTCCATTAAATGTTCCATTATATGAAACTGGTGCAGTAAGAGTACACGCTGGATAAACAAACAAACCACCAATAGGAATAAAATTAGATCCAGGTCTTTCTTCCAAACAATCTGGAACTGGCTGACTTCCATCACCAATAATCGATGTTTTATTCATATCAAGATCTGCTTGAAGAGAAAAATAATTAGAGGCGTAACTAGTAGCACTTTCTCCAATCGCATTTAATTGAGTTTCTTTACAAATAGTATACGGAGCAGAAATTGACCCATCCCCTGAAGCGAAGGGATGTGGAGTGGTATTGTTAACATCTACTCTCGGCCCAGAACAGATTTCACTATCAGGAATGGCCGTAATAAGTTGGAATTTTTTTGATGTAGTAACTGCTGTATAAACTCCTCCATTGGCCACACAGGCCGATTGAGAAATTTCAAACTGGTTACTATTTAAATTACACGAAGATGAATACATCCCGTTATATTTAGCACAGGCCTCTGGTGAAAAGGCAGTCGCATCACAAGAGCCTTCGTTAACAAATTTAATTGTGTCGAGTTTTGCGGTCCCCATTAAACCATATTCATAGGCCGATCTTCTAAAACCTTTAGGGTCGGATTCGTCACATGACTGACTTGAATAAAACGACTCTAAAAATGTTAAAGCGGGAAGAACTCCATTGCCTACAGGGATTTGTTCATTGATAAAATAAACACCAGTCATTTTACAATCTGAAACTAACCTGCCTGGAAGAACCGTCAAAACGCCACTACTTGGTTTAACAAAACTTGAAAGCACAAATCTTCGGCTTGCTGTTTTAGCAGCACCAACACCTTCACCGCATCCAATCCCATTGTGATCAGTGATTTTTTGGCATTCATGAGTTGAAATATCCGGAAACTTTTTTAAACCAGATTGAATTGCTACAGATGGTGTAAAATCAGGTAAGTCACATTTTGAATTTGCTAAACTCAAACTAACCTGAACATCAGTCCCATTTAAGACAGCTTGAGATTTTGCACATCTAATCGTTCCGGTAAAGGCAGCCCCTGATCCATTGCCTTCCCAGGCCACACTCCAAAACGTCCATGAACCATTTACCAATGAAAGCTCAAATCCACTTCCTGGTGTGATCACCGATCCGAACATATCTCCTTTATCTGATCGTCCCCACAACATCGCTCCACCAGCACCAACAGCATTTATATCTGTCAAAGCAGCAAGACCAATTTTGAATTTCGCTTCACTCTTTCCTTCCTGTTTACTACAACCAAAAGAAAGTAAAAGTGTCACTAAAAGCAGAGACAAACATGGATTTTTCATATCGATACACACCTATTTATTTCCGAAGAATCCTTCAGAATATTCTAATGTCATATCGGTCAGTTAATTTCATTTATAAGTTTTTAATAGATTAGGTAAGCGAAGTACTACTTAGGGGAATTGAGTTTGAGAATAAAATTTGCCACTCATTAGTTTGAGTGGCAAATCTTCATTTTTTATTTGTAGATAATCAGGTCGTTAGCACTAAAGCGAACTTTTTTAGCTGTGGCATACTTATCATCTCCAGCTCTGTAACCTGTTGGACATGCACACACTGTTTTCCATCCAGAACCAACAAGACCCAGGATTTCATCGTATTTAGCAGGGTTAATTCCTTCAAATGGACAAGCATCAACACCTAAGACTGCAGCTGCAGTCATAAAGTTCCCAAGAGCAATATAGGCCTGGTTTGAGGCCCATTTAAAACTTTGTTCTGGAGTCATACGGTCAACTAAATTAGTCACCATCATTTTCTCAAACCCTTGCAGGTCTTCTACTTTAAGACCTCTGGTTGTCGCTGTTTGCTCAATGTATTTTCTTAAGTGGTCAGCATCCATTTTTTCTTTAGCTAAGAACACCACATGGTGAGAGCAGTCTGAAACCTGCGTTTGCCCATAAGAAGCCGCTGTCAGTTGGTCTTTAATATCTTGAGACTTAACAACCACAAATTTGTAAGGCATTGCCCCGTATGATGACGGAGTTAAAATTAATGTCTTTTCTAGTGCCGACCAAGTCGCTTCATCAATTTTTTTAGTATTGTCGAATTTCTTAGTAGCGTAACGCCATTCCATTGCCTCTAATAATTGGGCCCCTGATAGTCTTTGCATAATGTTCCTTTAAAAAAGTCTACGGTTGATATTGATAGATTCTGATGTCATACATCTGAACTTTTTCCATTTCAATTAATTTAATATGAGAACCGGTGATGTCAAGGTATCCCTCGAGATTACAATCAGACTTACGGAGATAGTACCTGGTTACAACTATGGCACCAGGTGCCAGTCCCGGCTTAATTTTCTGCATAAAGTTTCTTTCAATGTCCCCCTGAAAATATGAAGGGACATCACTCAGTGAAAGAAAATCATATTGCTTATCTCCGCGGGCAAGGTAACTAACGAAGTCTTCCTGTACATACTGAACTTCAGTCTTTGAGCCCTGAACTCTTTCGTGTGACTCTGAATTGGCCTCGACAGGCACGCCTAAAAGCGATTTAATGCGTCCGTAAAAGCACAATTGAAGAAAGAAGCTCTTCTGGGCAAGGTCGCGGGTAAAAAGCCTGTCAAAGGCCTGGAAGTAATAATCAAAATGCGAGAGCGGTGAATTTTTAGTGATAAAATCCCCTTTGTATAAAAGGGCATTAAACATCGCCTTGTTTCCTAGTATATGGATAAGCACCTTCCATCTCTTCATCGGAAACTCTGTCTGATAGTATTTGACCTGCTCTTCTAAATTATCAAAACGCAGGATGCGGTCATAATCAAGTCCTAGAAGAACCTGTAAAACTTTGGCAAAAACGGCAAAAGTTCTTTCCCACTTTCCTAGATAGAGCAGTGACTCAAAGTGAATCTCTTCAAAAACCTTGGAAAAAAACTCGCGACACTCAGGAGTTAAATGGATTTTATGAAAGAGCTCTTTTCTTTCATGGGCATTATTTTTTTCAGAATATGGATAATACCCCCAGAAAAGAAGAAACTTATCATGATCGAGATCGCGGTACGTGCTCAGGCGAAGCTCCGCTAAAAAAAGCTGCTCTTTAGAGAGATCCGAAAGGGCCAGCGTTTTAGCTTCCTTATGCATCAAAGGAAGTGAGCGCCCTCCTGAACCACAGATAGAAAAAATATTTTTAGGTTTGATTTTTTTAATCAACTCTACTTCAACAGTCGTGTCTTCATTTCCTAAAGTGTAATTTAAACCCTTAAAGTATTCCTGGCCCATCTCTTTTCTCGCTTATTTAGTTTTTTTCATTGCAGTCAGGGCGTGCTCGCGACACAAATCAAATTCTGCATCGGTAATAAACCCATTGTGTCCCATAATCTGAGAAAGCCTCACACCATGTTCATTGGCCATGCGGTCGATCTCGATAACTTTTTCGTAGTTGATATTTCGTGAAAGAGTGAAAGATTCAAACTTTCCATCCATCGCTAAAAGCGCTGTCTCGGCCAGGCAGGCATAAACGATATTTCCTTCCAGACCGATGTCGATATTTATGTCGACTTTACCTGGAAGAGTCACTTCTCCGCTGGCGATGACCAGTACATCTGGTCTTTTTATGGCCTCTTCTTCTTTGATATCAAAAGGTCTGGAAACATCACAAATCACGCATCCAGGTTTTACTTTCATAATATCTAAAACCGTTTTTCCTTGCCCTGAAGTCGTTGTGATAATCAAATCACAAAGAGCGGAAAAGTTATCAGCATCAGTTGAAACTTCAATTATAGCTTTCGGGTTAATTTTTAAAATATCTTCACGAAGCTCCATAAGTTTATAAGCTCGCGGGGCCACAATAATAATTTTTTCCCACGTCAGCGCCAGAATCTTGGCCGACACGGCCCCGATACTTCCCGTTGCACCAACAACCATGACCGTTCCTTTAAAGATCGATCCTTTTTTTTGAACGAAATCTAATTTTTCCACGGCAAGTTTTGCGGCCCATAGAGTTGAAGCGGCCGAGAGAGAGTTCCCAGTGGTAACTGGTATCGGGCTTAAGCGGTCAATGGTCACGCCGGCATCACCGACAATTTTTGTATAGGCCCCAAGTCCCATGATTTTCGATCCGGCATCCTGGGCCTTATCGCAAAGTTTTAAGATTTTGCGGTAAATACTATCTGGCTCAGCTTCCATCAACTTTTTAGGAGTTTCAGTAACGGTGTAAATAAGTCCTTCAACTTTCTTCCCGTTTTTCTCACTGACAATTCCATCAATTTTCCCATAATAAAATCCCGGAGGAAAACTCATGATTTCTTCTGTGATTTTCTCTAATGGCTTTGAATATTTTTTAATAAATTTCAAATAAGGATGTTTAAAAAGATGGTTGGTTGAAAGCGGGTGAATGACAAAAGAGAACTTCGTCACTTCTTCTTTGTCTTCATGAAATGTTCTAATTTCAGGTGAGAGCTTAAACTCCTCTACCAGCTTTATGACATCATCCTGCTTAACAAAGTTCCCTTCCCCTTTTTTTATCTGGATGATCCCTTCCAGGATCTGTCTCTTATACACATCTCCGAGCCCACGAGACGCTCAGTTAT
>CAXHHE010000139.1:0-8209 GCA_964016365.1 uncultured Bacteriovorax sp.
TAACTGAGCGTCTCGTGGGCTCGGAGATGTGTATAAGAGACAGGTATTTAGGCCTTTACGAAAACTACTATCAGGCGATTAAGACAAAAAATCCGGAGATGGAGAATTCGGCGATTTCCGGCCTTGATCAATATAAAACTATTGTGGCCTCATTTAGAGACCAGGTTTTTAAAAAAGGGCTGGAGAAATCGCGTGCTAAAAACACTAACTATTACGATTACGAACGCGCCAAGATCAATGAAGAGGTGAATAACTTTGCTCGCTTTTATGCGAAACTCTCTCCCGAAGATCAGGCGGAAATGAGTGCGCGCTTTAATCCGGCCTCGCAGGATTTTACTCATCCTCAGGGGAGAAAAGGGCCAAAAATTAAATTGAAGGCCAAAATCAATGAAGCTGAAATGAGAATTCTTGATCAATTGATCGCTAAGCTTGAAGCGAGTGAAGTTGTCCACAACGGCCCGGATATGAGTTTCGTGGAAAGAGACAGGTCTCAGGATGAACAAGACGAGTTTAATTTTGGAAATACAAGTATTCACCCGAAAGAAAGCGGGCTCTTTGATATTATCCATCTTCGTTATCAGCGTTATATCAAAAACACTTTTCCAGATTTATAGGAAGACTAATCGTCCCAGTCTAAATCAGTGTTAATCGTCACACCCGAAACCGTTTTTTCTTTTTCTTTTTTAATGAATGGGAAAGAAACTGGAGTTGTTCCATCGAAAGTTTCTTCGAAGGCAATGGTGATTGTACGAGGAACAAAATCCATCAACATTTTTAAGTAGTCATGATTTTTAATTGTATCAATAACCGAGGTGTCAGCTTCGCCATCAAGGTCAATTTCCATCATCGGTTTTGATGATGTGTTTTTAACAATAAGCGCCGCCTTAACTTTATCGCGGGGAAGCTCGCTGGTCAGATTCCACGATCCAAGGTGGAAGTAGTCCAGGTAGAAAAATGATTTTTCGTATTTAAATTTGCGGTTTACCAGAAGTTGTTGCATGAACTTTCTAGTAGATGGGTCTTTTGATTTTTTCGCTAGCTTTTCGGCAAGATAGCCGTCTTCAACGCGGATAATATAAGCACCAGGCTTCCTCGTAGACTCAAACAGCATGTACTGGAAGCCCACTGAAAACAGGGTAAAAAGTTTTTGTTGGGGCAAATGGACGTGGACAGCGTCGGTTTCGATCAGGGTTTTAACGCCTTCGTATAAGTCTTGTTTGCTGAGGTCGCCACTCATAGGGAAAAAGCCTTTTTTAGTATTTGGGTTAATCGGGAAAAGCCCTAAAATTTTTAGAGATTTTTAGTGAAATTGTCAATTTGTTTGATGCTCCTTGTTCAATCTTTTTCCCTCTTTATAGCTAAACTTCCATTGACTCATCCCTCTAAATTTCTTATTATTCACCCTTAAATTAAGTTTAAAAAAGTTCAAAAAATTTTTTAGGGTAAATAAACCTTTTTGGAGATGAATTTATGAAATTAATGGCGAAGACCAGAAACATCGGGATCTCTGCTCACATCGACTCGGGAAAGACGACGCTTACAGAGCGTATTCTTTTCTACTGTAACAAGATCCACAAGATCGAAGACGTTAGAGGTGGTGGTGCCGGAGCGAAGATGGACCACATGGAACTTGAAAAAGAAAAAGGGATCACAATTACTTCTGCAGCTACAACTGTAACTTGGGAAGGTCTAAATGGTGAAGGTATCAAATATGCTGAAGGCATCGATAAAGAATGTCGTATTAACATCATCGATACTCCGGGCCACGTTGACTTTACAGTAGAAGTAGAGCGTTCACTTCGCGTACTTGACGGAGCTATCCTGGTTCTTTGTTCAGTTGCTGGTGTTCAGTCACAGTCAATCACTGTAGACCGTCAGATGAAGCGTTACTCAGTTCCTCGTATGGCCTTCCTTAACAAGATGGACCGTATGGGTGCTAACCCACATAAAGGGGTTGCAGCTCTAAGAGAAAAACTATACCACAATGCCGTTTTAATGCAGCTTCCAATCGGTGCTGAAGAAAACTTCAAAGGTGTTGTTGACCTAATCACTAAGCAAGCTTACTTCTTCGACGGAGAAAACGGAGAGAAGATCAGAATTGAAGCTATGCCAGCTGATATGGCAGACGATGTTGAATCATTCAGAGAGAAGCTTCTTGATGCTGCTTCTGAATTCGATGACAACATGGTTGAAAAAATCCTTGGTGGTGAAGCTGTTACTGATGAAGAAATCCACAATGCAATTAAGAAAGGTGTTCAATCTCTTAAGCTTACTCCAGTATTCATGGGATCAGCTTTCAAGAATAAAGGTGTTCAACTTCTTCTTAACGGTGTTGCTAGATACCTTCCATCTCCGCTTACAGCTGCGAGACCAAAAGCTATCGATAACAACACAAACCAAAAGATCGAGCTTGAGCCAAATAACACTAAGCCACTTGTTTGTATGGCGTTCAAGATTACTGACGAGCAATTCGGGCAGTTAACTTACACTCGTATTTACCAAGGGACTTTAAATAAAGGTGACACGATCGTTAACACAAGAACTAAGAAAAAAGTTCGCGTAGGACGTATCGTACGTATGAACGCTAACGACAGAGAGAACATCGAAACTGTAGGTTCTGGTGATATCATCGCTCTAATCGGTATCGACTGTGCTTCAGGGGATACATTCGTAGCAGAAGACGGACCAACGCATTTATCATGTGAAGGTATGCACGTTCCTGCAGCGGTTATCGAGCTTTCGATCTCTGTTAAAGATAAAGATCAACAAACAAGACTTTCAAAAGGTCTTTCACGTTTCATGAAAGAAGACCCGACTTTCCACGTTTACACAGATGAAGAATCTGCTGAAACACGTATCGCAGGTATGGGAGAGCTTCACCTTGAGATTTACGTAGAAAGATTAAAACGTGAATACAACTGTGACGTTCAAGTAGGTGCTCCTCAGGTTAACTACCGTGAGACAATCAGAACTGAAGCTAAGTTCGATTACCTACACAAGAAACAAACAGGGGGTTCTGGTCAGTTCGGTCACGTAATCGGGATGATCAAGCCACTTGCTGAAGAAAAGAAAACAAACGAAGAAGAAGTATTCCAGTTCCATAACGAAATCAAAGGGGGAGCAATCCCTAACGAATTCATCGCTTCATGTGAAAAAGGATTCAACGACGTTATGGATAAGGGACCTCTAGCTGCGTTCCCACTAATCAACGTAGAAGTTTACCTACAAGACGGTCGTTACCACGATGTAGACTCTTCTGACC
This sequence comes from uncultured Bacteriovorax sp., assembly GCA_964016365.1. Taxonomy (GTDB): domain Bacteria; phylum Bdellovibrionota; class Bacteriovoracia; order Bacteriovoracales; family Bacteriovoracaceae; genus Bacteriovorax. The sequence continues at coordinate 3,263 of CAXHHE010000139.1, forward strand.
TTGCTTTCCGTATTGCTTCTCGTATGGCGATGAGACAAGCTGTAAAAGCTGCTTCTCCAGTTATCCTAGAGCCAATCATGAAAGTTGAAGTTGAGACACCAGATGAGTACCAAGGGGGGGTTATTGGTGACCTTTCTTCTCGTCGCGGGATCATCCAGGCTTCTGAATCTAACGAAACAGGTGACGTTATCATCAACGCTCTTGTTCCACTTTCAGAAATGTTCGGTTACTCGACAATTCTTCGTTCTATGTCTGCTGGTAAAGCTTCTTACACAATGGAATTCGCGAAATACGCTGAATGTCCAAACAACATTGGTGAGAAAGTTATGGCAGAAAGAAAAGAGAAACTTGCTGCTCAAGCCGAGTAATATCTTTCTTAACTATCAAGAAAAACAAAGAGGGCTCCCGTTTGGGGGCCCTTTTTTTTGCTTTTTTGACCTATCTCTTTTTTAGATAGGAAGCATTGAGTAATATCATTTCCAATCTCCACATTTTTTGTCTATAACCCGGGCATTCAAAAAATAATCTTGGGGGATCTATGAAGGCAGTATTAAGCGCAGCTCTTGTTTTCTCGTTAACGATCACTTCTAGCTTTGCTGGAGTAACTAGAACAGTAAACGCAGACGTCAAAGCTCTAGGTCAATTGGCCATGGGTTGGGAGGAGCATTCTGTAAAAGGAAAAAATGCAGAAGAGATCCTAAAGAATTATGTAGAAGAAAACTATGGCGAAGAACGTGAGCTAGTGTTCAAAGAATATAGTGATATGGCCTACGGTGATGAAATTGATGAAGGGTTCACTTCAACGAAGTCTGCGATTGCTATGTCTGGCTTTGCTGAGAGTGCCTTAGAAGAAATGCTTGAAGGCCTTGATGAATCAAGTGAAGCAGAAAAAATTAAAGCAAAGATTTACGACCTAAACCACGACTGGGCACCGGTTATTAAAAGATTAGAGCGCCAGGGTGTGAAGTTTGGTTATAGTGGAAATGGGCCTGGGTACTGTGGGATCTCTTTTGTTGAATTGCTAATCGTTGATGAAAAAGAGCAGAAGGTATACGAGGTTTACCTTTCAGAAGGTGGGTCTTGTTAGGCTTTTGTTAGCTTTCATAAGTTGAATAAAGGCGGTTCTTCTAAAGGCCGCCTTCTTTTTACATGGTTTCTTTCCTTTTCCAGTATTATTAGGTAAACCTAATACATGATCGAAACATCGCAACTCCAGACATTAGTGGCCGTGACCCGCGCCAAAAGTTTTTCTAAGGCCGCGGAAGTCTTAGGTGTAACCCAATCTGCTATCAGCCAGAGTATCAAGAATCTTGAGTCCAAATTGGAAATTAAGATCTTTAAGCGCTCAGGGAAGGCGGTGATTTTAACGTCTGAAGGTGAGAAACTCTACCGCCTGGGAACTCAATTTCTGGAAGAAATGGAAGAGACTCTGACCGAACTTCAGGGAGACCGCGATCAAATGCAGGGGAAGGTGAGAATCGGAACCCTGACAGGTATTGGGAAGACGTGGCTAGCAAAAGAAGTTGTCTGGCACGCAAAAGAAAACCCTGAGCTTCAGCTTTCAGTTCGCATGGGACATCAAGAAGACCTGCTTCTTGATTTCGAGGCCAACAAAATTGATATCCTGATTTTACCTGAAGACGATGTACCTCTTCATGGTGAGAAAGAATTCTTCATGGAGGAAAAATCAACACTGGTTATTCCACGTGAGATGAAGGATGTGTATTTCAACACAAAGCTTACGCTTGAAACGTTGGAAAAAATCCCGACGATTTTATTTGAACAAGATGATCTGCTATTTTTAAAATGGTGCAGAAGTAAATTTAAAGCGACTCCAAAAAAATTAAATGTGCGCTTCTCTGTAAACTCGCATGGTCATATGCTCCAGGCCGTAAGTGAAGGTCTGGGAATCGCTGTTGTGCCAAATCACGTTTTAAATCGTTCGTATTTCAAAGATAAAGTCCTAACGCTTGGTAATGAATATGAAGTGCCGAGTGGAAAGCTTTATATCGTCTATCATAAAGAATCAGAAAATCTTCTGCGTATTAAAAATACTATTGATAGACTGCTCTCACATCGTGATACATTTAATACATGATGATTCTCTCTCTATTTCCGGCCGACTTAAAACAATTTCTTAGCGAAGTTGAAGAGATTGGTGCGCGTCTGTGTCTGGTTGGTGGCGGAAGCCGCGACTTTTTAAGGGAAGGAACTCTGTCTAACGACCTGGACTTTGAAGTCAGGGGAGTGGAGATCAGTACACTAAAATCCTTTTTTAAAAAAAGGGGACTGACTTACACCGAACTTCCCTATGACATTGTCCGTTTGGACTTCAAAGGTTTTGACTTGGAATTCTCTTCGCCTCGCCTGGAAAATCCACTGACAGGAAATAAAACTCACCACCATTTTGAAGTGGTGCTTGATAAAGAACTTTCTTACGACCGCGCTTTTGCCAGAAGAGACTTCACTCTTAATGCCATTGGTATCGAGTTTAATTTTACTCAAGACGAGGCCCGTGTTGTCGATCCTTATAAGGGAGTGCAGGACTTAGAAGAAAAAACACTCCGTGAAATCAGCGACTATTTTTTTCTCGATTCAGTCAGGTTCCTGCGGCTGGTGCGCTTTCAGGTTAAATACGGTTTCAAAATCAGCGAAAGCATAAAAAACCAAATGGGGCTTTTTGATTTGAGTGAACTTTCTTTGCATCACTTTAAATCAGAGATGAAAAAATCAAAAAAGGCCGGGGCCTTTATCAATGAATTCTCAACGCTTGTGAAAGATTATCATTTGCCAGTCAAAGATGTTTATAAGATCTGGAAGAACATTCATTTTTCTCCTGAGTTGGAAACGGCCGAAGATTTATTGGTGAGTGTTTTCTTAAAAGATCCAGGTGCCGCGAAAGAAGTTGCCGTTTTTTTCTCAATGCCAGATAAAGTTTTAAAAGATCTTAAATCTTTTTATGATTCTTATCAGGCAATTTTAAAATTAAAAAAAGAGGACCTGATTCCTCTATGCCAAAGCGAGATGGATGCACCGGAAGTCATGGTGGTTCTTCGCGATTTAAAAAACCTGGAAGATAAAAAAGAGTGGAAGAGGTATTTTCCAAGCCACCTCATCATCTCCTGGGATGATTGGGCAGATGAGTGTGTGGATGCAGAACTCCTCCAGGCCACACCTGCACCTCTTCGATCATACCTGCGTTTTTATCAGACGATGAAAAGGGTTATTCAATGAGTTTTTCTATCGTCACCTTAAAAGAAATCAATTTTGATCCCGAAGTCCTAAAGCAAGTTGAAGAAATTTTTTTTCTTTCGACCTCTGTTAAGAGTTTTGCCTCTGAAGAAAGACGCCTGACGTTCTTTAAGCGCTGGTGTGGCGACTACCAAACGCATTATCCGCAAGAGTTTTTTGTGGTGATGGAGGGGGAAAAGGTACTAGGTTATCTCAGTGGTTGCCAGGACTCTTTTGCCTCTTTAAGAGTTCTCGATGTCCCAGGACTTGCGGTCTTTGAAGATCAGTTTGAAAATTTTCCGGCCCATCTGCATATCAACTTTCACCCGGATGCCAGAGGCAAGGGGCTAGGAAGTCTTCTGGTTCAACATTACATGAAAGTGCTTAAAGGCCAAGGAATTAAAGGGCTTCATCTCACAACTTCACCTGATGCTCAGAACGTAAATTTCTACTTACGCCTGGGTTTTACTCACACAGTTAAGCGCGAGTTCAAAGGCTCAGAGCTCTACTTTATGGGCGCCATACTTGAGTAATACTCGCGGTTTTAATACTAGCCATTTTCCATTTAGTTTTTTTGTGTTATACTTTTTATGTAAGGTTTAATGCATGGATCGCATAGAGGCCTTATCAGGAATGGAATATGGTCGATATACATTCAATTCTGGCCGATCACCGCTCAAAAGGTAAAGCTGAAGACAATCAAGATGTCGGAGGCTCTAGTATTGAGTTGGGTCCTTCTACCTCAGAAATTCCGGATATTTTCTTTGATAAAATCATTGTGGATTATAAATTAAGCCGCATTGAGATTCTTGTTCTTATGTATATCTACCGTAGAGTCTGGTGTTTTCCTAACCTTCACAGGTCTCACGGGATCTCTCAGATGATGTCTCACACTGAAATGGCCAAAAACCTGGGGCTTGCTATTGAAGACGTTTATTCGTCTTTAAGAAAGCTTGAAGAGTACGATTTCATACGTACGATCAGGGCCGGACAGTATTTTTCGCGTCGCTTTTTTTCCAAAGAATTGGACGCAATTTTTAATCAAACATACGACGATTTCGAAATTTAATGGTATGACCTGTCCTATAGTTTTTCCTATAGGACAGGTTTATGACATCCATTATGAATCACCCCGATTTAATCGCTCACCACGAAGCACTTGCTAATCATACTCTTTACAACAAGATCAGATCACTCGATGAACTTAAAGTGTTCATGGAGACGCATGTGTTTGCCGTGTGGGATTTTATGTCGCTTTTAAAGAGGCTGCAAAAAGACATCACGTGTGTGGAGCTTCCATGGAGACCGAGTCCTTATCCAAAAGAAACCGTGCGCTTGATTAATGAAATCGTTTTAGGTGAAGAGAGTGATAAAGATTTAGAAGGCAAGGCCTGTGATCATTTTACTCTTTATCTGCGTGCGATGAATGACGTCGGTGCTGATCCAGGAAGACTGCTTTCATTTATGAGCGATCTTAATTATGAACAGTGGTGTACGAAGGCCGAGCACGATTTTGTGAAATTCAATATCGATCTTTCACTCAATGGAAAAATTCATGAAGTCGCAGCTGCATTTTTCTTTGGAAGAGAAAAATTAATTCCCGACATGTTTACTTCTATACTTGGTGATCTTTCAAAAAACTTCGACCAAAAAACTCAAGAATCGTTTCCCCTGTCTCTTATACACATCTCCGAGCCCACGAGACGCTCAGTTATC
>CAXHHE010000140.1:0-8189 GCA_964016365.1 uncultured Bacteriovorax sp.
CGGCCGGAGCTGTTTCTACTGGTTTTACAGCAGCAGTCTGTGGGGTTTGAGCTGGAGTTCTGTTTTCAACAGCAGGTTTTGTCGGTAGCTCTGGCTTTTTATCAGGCACCACATTCGCCACTGACGTTTTAATTCCCGCTTCTTCATTGGCCTTTGCTTTTAGAATTTTTGCAATCTGCTCATCAGAGAAATTCGCATTTTTTAACACCAGCTTGGCCTTGTCTGCAAATCCTGCTGCTGATGATTTTCCTAATTCATGGATGGCCACCATCGCTTCTTGTTGAGCAGCCGTCATAGAAGTTGCCACCACTTTTTCAAAGTGTTTGACCATCGCATTTTTAAAGAATGGATCGCGGAACATACCGGTGATCCCATTTTCCATCAGCTCTCTGGTTTCTGAAGGCGAAAAGCCCGCTTCTCTTAAGAGTCTTGCTTTCTTTGAAATATCTTCCTGAGTATAAGAGTAAAAACCGCGCCCCTCTTTAATCCCAACTTCGTGGGCCTCAAGCACTGCTTTTTTCTCTGCTTCAGAAAGCTCACGCTTTAGTACTGCTTGCGCTCCTTTTAAGCGGTCTTTTCCAAGTAATCTGGCTGCATCTGTTAAATCGGCCTTGTCTCCAGCGGCCACTGCGCGCTCGATATTTCCCAATGCTCTTTTTGATTTAACCACCATGCTGATTTTTTTAGCGGCCATCACTACACCGCCACCTAAAGCAACATCAGCTAATAATGATGTCACTCCGGCACAGATCATTTCTGCTTTTACTTTTGGGGTGTAACACTGATAAACAGCGCCCGCCTCTTTCATCGCGGCCGAAAGCATTTCCATTAATCCTGGACCTTGCTTTTCTGTTTTCAATTCTCTTGGTTTTTTTCCGGTTAAGATCGCCGCCTGTCTTTCGCGCATAAGCGTGTCTTGGTAATTCTGGTAGCGGGCCGAAAGAAGTTTTTCAATTTCTGAACAAGGAGCATCTTCCAGCCACTTGCCAACAAATTGTTCGCTCAACTTAAAGCGCGAGTCTTCAATAGTTAAGTTGAAGGCGTTTAAGATTTCTCTTTTTTTATCTATGCTTTGATTACAAAGTTGAGTGTCCTTAAAACCTTTGGCGATACTCTCTGCGATCTTTCCTGGCAGCTTGGCAAGGTCAACTAATTGGTCACCACTGATTTTTAATCCGTTCCAAACACAATCAGTCAGGCTCACATTTGAAAGTTTATTGGACTCAAGTGATTTGCTGTCGCATTTAATAACTTTGTATTTTTCATTGGCTTCAAGATCATTTTCTAATTTGGCACAATTGTATTGTTCGCGAGTTGCTACACAGGCCATGCCGTCAGCAGATTTTGAAACTTCTTCTATGCCTGTAGTTGGAGGAGTGGCCGGACACTTAGACCGAGCAAAGACATTGGTTATTGAAAGCATCATTATAGTAAGAGCTAAAATAATTTTCATTCACACTTCTCCAGACATCATTCTAAGGTCGAAACCATATACGTAATACTAGGAATTTATGGCCCTTTGGTTGAAAGCTCCTGGAAGATTCATTAACCTCTAGATATTATGAAAAAAAATCTATTATTTTTGGTCGGGGCCCCATTATTAGCCGTATTGTTAGTAGGACTTAGGATTTATTATGCTGCCTACATTTGGAGATACCCAGGGCCAGACACCATCTTTTATATCAAACCAAGCGAGAGTTTCTCTTCAATCAATGCACGCTTAGATAAAGAAGGAATCATCTCTTCACCAAGACTATTTCACCGCCTTTCTCAATGGAAAGGTGTGATGACAAAATTTAAATCAGGGCAGTACCAAATTAAGAGCGGGTCTAATTTGATGGATGTCTACAACACGCTTATCAATGAAAAATCTATTGCCATGTATTTCACTGTTCCCGAAGGAAAAAACATGTACGAGATCGGCCGCATGTTAGAAGAGCGCGCGATCACGACTTATGCAGAGTTCATCGAATTGTGTAAGAGCCCTGCTTTTGTTAAGAGTTTAGGCATTAACGGTGAAACAGTTGAAGGATATCTTTATCCAGAAAGTTATGACTTTGCTCCCAACCTTCCAGCTGAAGAAGTTATCAAAACGATGGTGAGACAGTTCAATAAAAAAACGGCAGAAATCAATTACGCTTCTACCGGAATGAATAAAGAAGATGTCATCACGTTAGCTTCAATGGTTGAAAAAGAAACTGGTGACAAAAGTGAGCGCCCGATGATTGCTGGAGTATTCTTAAACCGCCTGCGCATCAAGATGCGCCTGCAATCCGACCCGACAACCATCTATGGTATTTATGAAAACTACGCAGGAAACATTACAAAAAAAGACCTGCTGACTCCATCGGATTACAACACATATACTTTGAAGGCCTTACCAAAAGGGCCAATTGCTAATCCGGGAATTGAATCAATTAAAGCGGTACTCCACCCTGCCGGACACAAGTATCTCTACTTCGTTAGCCAGAACGACGGAACTCATATTTTCTCAGAAAACTATGGAGCTCATCAGGAAGCGGTTGTGAAATGGCAAAAGACGGCGAAGAATCGCGAAGGAAAAAGCTGGCGCAACAAAAAGCCCGATGAAGCAGCTCCGGTTGCACCAGTTCAAAAATAATTAAGCGTGTAATGAAGCTAGTGTGCGGCGAGCGTAGTCTCTCACTAGCATGTCTTTGTTCTCTGCCAGTCTCTCAAGAGTTGCAACTGGAGTCAGAGGGTTCTTTGCCACTTCGTGACGAACAGTGATTGATACATGGCGAGTGAGAATATCAAGAATGCGCGGGCTCACGTTTTTTGACTTTGCCAGTTCCAGGGCCACTCCCGGCTTGTCTTCTTTTAGAAATTGAAACATCTTTTCTTCGTCACGGCATTCACGCACTAGCGCTAGATACTCTTCAGCAAACATATAAATCGTCCTCTCTATAGATTTCCCCAATAATAATGGCTCCCCAAAACCTTGTAAACTTTTTTGACAAAATGGCGCCTAAACTTGTCGATTATTCAGTCAAAACTCTGGCCCAGATGAAAGGTAATGGTAGTTTTTTCCCTTGTGTCAAATTCAAAAAACAAGGTAAACTATTTGGTAAGTTTCTTCTGGCGCACACGTCAGACCGAGTTTCTAAGGATTGCTAGTTTAAACGAGGAATGTATGGACAAAGCTAAGATGGAAAAATTCAAAGAACTACTTCTTCAGGCGAAGATGAAGATCATGAACGGTGGTATTCTACGTAGTACAGAAGACCTGACTGTTTCTTCAGACGACCTATCTGACGAAGCTGACCTGGCCACATCGGTCATCAATCAACAAGTAACATTTAATATGCGCCAAAGAGAGCTGGTAAAGCTTAAGGCCATTGATGAAGCCCTATATAAGATCGAGCAGAACGTTTACGGTCACTGCGAAGAGTGTGATGAGGCCATCGGTGAAAAACGCCTTGAAAACCAACCGTGGACAACTCTGTGTATCACTCACGCTGAAGAACAAGAAAGAGAAAACCAGAAATTTATCAAAGCTATCTAATTACATTTCTCTCACAACAAGATCTAAATAGAAAAAGCCTCCAATTGGAGGCTTTTTTATTGATACCGGGCAATCAGTGCTGAGGGGGGAATCAGCACCAGTTGCTCGATCTCGCAATGTATTTACCGCGGGACTTCTTTCCTTTCTGAGGTTCAGCTGGTGCCTCGTTGGGCTCCACTGGATGACGCATGTCTGGCTTTCTGTCGATAATGCTTTGCTTGGCTTCTCTGGCATCGCTACTTAGGTCGCGATTTTCACATGAAAAAAGCGCTAAACTGACGAACATAAAAACGAGATAAAATCTAAGTAATCCATTTTTCATACAGTAACCTCTACATCCTTGAGGGGGTGGCCCCACTTTGGGCTTCTTACCAATATATAGAGCAATCTGCTTGCCAGTTATTTAGTGTCATTTTTTCACTGCCAATCCTCCTCGCCACTATTTAATGTAGATTCGGAGTCAGTAGGGTTGTCGGAACTCTTAAATTAAGCAGTAAAAAGGCTGCGCCTTTTTTCCGCCAACTGTTTAAACTTTTTACAGCTCACTAGTTTTTTATCAACTCTTTGATCACTTTGAACCTTAACCCCCTAGATTATTAGGGGAACTCCTTGGCAAGAAGCTTGCTTTTTATGGGGGAGAACCAATTAGGCCAGAATGAACCTTGGCCGGATCGAATTAAGGGATTAGTATGAAGAATCAAATGAAGAAGATGATCACCAGACTTGTTGTACTTAATGTAGTGGCAACAATCTCGTTTGGAGCATGGTCACAGACTGCCAACATTCAGGGAAATCTTCCAAGAGTTCAATCTCAAAAGGTGGAAGAGAAGTCTTATTTTGATCCACGTGATTTAACTTCTAGTTATGTAAGCTGGGGAGTTAATCCTGAAAATCCTGCAAGCATTAATCTTCTGGAAGCCTGGAAGAAGTTTAAAAAGAAAAAGGACATCGTCGTTGCCGTAGTTGATACTGGTATCGACCCAATCCACCCTTTCCTGGAAAAAAATATCTTCGTAGAAAATGGAAAAGTTGACGAGAACAACTTCGGTGTCGACTTCTCTAAAGATAAAAAACTAAAAGGTGCTCCACTTGATCAACACGGACACGGAACTCACGTTTCTGGGATCATTAAGAGTATTTACCCAGACGTTAAAATCCTTGCTCTAAAATACTACAACCCAAATGCTTCAGGAATTGATAACCTGAACTCTACGGTTGAAGCTCTTAAATACGCTGTAGACAACAACGTTGACGTTATCAACTACTCTGGTGGTGGACCTGAGGCCGCAGTAGAAGAACTGCGCATCCTTAAGGAAGCTGAAAGAAAAGGAATTCTGGTTGTTGCGGCCGCAGGTAACGAAGAGTCTAACATTGACGATAGAAAGAAAGCTTACTTCCCGGCAAGCTACGGACTAAAAAATATCATTACTGTAACGGCTCATGATGAAGACTTAAGAATCCTTAGCTCTTCAAACTACGGGCGTTCAAGTGTAGATATCTTTGCTCCAGGTTACCGTATTAAATCTTCTCTACAAAACGGACGTGCAGGATACTTAACTGGTACTTCTCAAGCAACAGCATTCGTAACAGGTGTAGCTGCTTTAATTAAGTCTCAGTTCCCTAACCTTCCGACTGAAAAAATTAAGGAAATCATCAAAGCTTCTGCTAAAAAAGAAGTAACGATGGAAGGAAAATGCGCAACGGGTGGACGTCTTGATGCTTCAGCTGCGATCACTCTTGCTGCTCAATACGAAGACACTCCAAACCGTCAGCTAGCTAACGACTCTAAGTCTCAGGCTAAAAAAGAAGAAGGGAAAATTATCTACCGACTTGCGAACTAATCACACCATAATAAGCGACGGCCATTGCAACAACAGTGGCCGCGATTATAACCGTCTTAAAGATCCTGTCTACTTTCAAACCAAATACACGATGATTTAAAAAGCGCACGCTCCACGAAGCTTCGAGCTTATTTTCTTTTTTCGTTTCATTTAGATACAAAAGCAATTGTTCAGATAAAAGAGAACCGGTCTCAAATGAGCTGCCTTCAATTTTTTGCTGAAGAAGCACTGGACTCATCCCGTAACGAAGAAGCTCATCCATAAGCTCCATGATTTCGACATAAAAAAGCCTGCGGTTTTTTGTATCCATGGCCTCTTCATCACCAAAGGCCTCAAGCAAGTCATCAAAACGCTTCATCAGTTTTCTGACGTAGCTCTTGGCTTCATTGCCAGTCTTGTTTTCAAAAACCGGGAAATACTTAATGAAAGTTGAGAAACTCTCGTAGTAGCGCTCTTTAAAACCATAAAGGCTTTTAGCGCTAAACGGATCTCCGATCGGATGATAAAGGAGTGAGCGCCCACATGCTTCGCAGTTTGTGTCGGTTAAATAAACCGACTGGCAGTTCGGGCAGCGCTTAACTGGTTTGTAAGCGGCTTCTGGGATGGATGAACGAAGGCCCTCAAAATAATCGAGAGTCTCTCCCCTTCCTGGAGTTATTCTAGAAACATCATTGTTCATAATAAAATTCTAAAGTGAGAGTCTCTCATTGGCAAATAATCTGAATAAAACTAGTATCTCTTTATGCCAATTTTATTAAAATACCGAACAATTATCGTCTGTCTCCTGGCCGGAATGCTTTATGCTTTGGGCTTCCCACTTTTTAACGGCTCATCGCTGTTTATTGCTCCGATCATCGGATTTGCTCTTTTTAACTGGGCCCTGGATCAGGAAACATCTCTCAAGAAACAATTTGTTTTAAGTTTAGCCTACTCACTTGGTTTTTACCTGCTTGGTTTCTACTGGATCCCGCATACTCTTAAAGAGTTCGGAGGTCTCTTCTTTCCTTTAAACCATCTGCTTGGCCTGGTATTTTCATTTGTCATCATTCCCCAAGTCTATTGTTACGTCGTTTTAAAAAACAAAATCAAACACCCGCTTTTTCTTGCTGTAGGGTATGTTCTACTAGAGCGCTTTGTGCCTCAGCAATTCCCGGCGCACTTAGGGCATTCGTTTCTTTCATTGGCACCGACAGTGAAACTGGTCTTTGCACCATGGGCAGGAGCTGCTTTTTATTCATTCTTCACGGCCCTTTTATCTCTGGCCCTGGTAGAGCACTTTAAAACAAAACAAAAACCTAAACTATACTACGGATTTGTTTTAGTTGTGATTGTGCTTCACTTGCCTTTTTTATACCCGAGCAGTGCCAAGGAATTAAGCACGCTAAAAATCCGCATGGTCCAACCCAATATCGGAAACTTTCTTAAAATTGATTCTGAACGCGGAAGTGTTAACTCAATCAAGAGTGTCTACGACAGCTATTACTTTCTAAGCACTGATAAACTTCCAGAAAAAACAGATTTAGTTATCTGGCCCGAAACAGCGTTCCCGACTCTCTTCTTAAGCGAAGGGATGAAAAACAATAAAAACTTCCCACCTCCTTCAGTGATCGACAGCATTATCGAAAAAACAGGAGCTGAACTTTTTATTGGTGGTTACGATTCAAGTCTTAAGCCTGGCGAGCAGAATTACAAAAGCGACTACAACTCTGCTTTTCTTTTTAGCAGCGATAGATACATGAAAGAAGTCTATCACAAAATGCGCCTGATCCCTTTTGGTGAAGGGCTTCCTTTTGGGCCACTTAATCAGTACCTAAGTGGTATCATTACTAACATCTCTTACTTTGCTGAAGGTGATACTTATACTGGTTTTAAAACCAGAGACAATCATAGTTTTGTTTCAGTTATTTGTTACGAAATTCTATTCCCTGATTTTGTCTCTGATATGCTTAACCATCAAAAGGAAGAAGCTCAGTTCTTAATCAATCTGACTAATGATTCATGGTATGGCGACACAGCAGAACCTCATCAGCACTTATTCTTAAGTAAATGGCGTGCACTTGAATTTAACCTGCCGATTATCAGATCAACGAATACGGGAATTTCAACGGTCATTTATCCTGATGGAAGCGAGAGCCCTCGTTTATCAGTGGGTGAAAAAACGTATCTCGATCACGACTTTTCTTTTGTTAAAAGAGAAAAAACACTCTTTCAAACTTTTGGTCTGTTAAGCTTTCTTGCGATCGCACTGGTTTTAGGATTAGTAGAATTAGCCCTTAAGAGAAAAACCTTCTTTCAAGAGATCATGAAGACGAATAAAGCCTAAAAACTTTTTGCCTTCTAAGACCGGCAGTATTTGAAATGACCTGGTCTTCGATTCCATAAGCTCCAGAGCTTCAAAGGCCAGTTGATCCGGATGAATACTAGTCGGAGTCCTATTCATGATGGACTCTACACTTGTTTGCAGGCCTTGGTTTTCGCGAGTGAATGTTCGTCTTATATCGCCTTCAACCAGAATGCCTTTAAACTCTCCATTATCGACAACTGCACAGCCTCCCACTGGAAACTTAGTCATCATAAGAATAGCGTCCTGAAGTGTCTGTGTGCTCTTTAAAACCGGGCACTGGTCTTCTTTGATAGTCAGGTCGCGCACTTTCATGCGCAGAGATTTACCAAGGATTCCTCCCGGGTGATTAACAGCAAAACCTTCTTTTGACAGACCGATGTATTTTTCAAAAAGCACGGCCATGGCGTCGCCCATTGCCAGCGCCAGTGTTGAACTCGTCGTCGGCGCCTGGTTGTTGATACCTGTCTCTTATACACATCTG
>CAXHHE010000141.1:0-8179 GCA_964016365.1 uncultured Bacteriovorax sp.
AGATAACTGAGCGTCTCGTGGGCTCGGAGATGTGTATAAGAGACAGCCCCAGTAAGTTGGAGCAATGATCGTGTCCCCACTAAAAAGAACGCGGTAATTCTTTTGGTGATGAGGGAAATCGAAGTCGTAAAAAGTTGAGAACCCCTGAATCCTTTTTTCGGTGTCCAGAAGAATGATGACCTTTGTTTTAGCAAAAAGGTCACTTTTAAAGCGCAGGAAAGAAACGTTCTCATAGAAGATTTCAAATAGCTTAAACATCTCATCAATTTGAGACTCCCTAAGCGACTGAACCTTAATCGTTTTTGCTATGAGCTTTTTTTTCATTTAACTATTGTAAATAATAGAATGAAGCTAAGTAAACAAAGTTTTACAAAGAGGCGCCTTTTTGATGTAATTTTATCATGACAGCAATAGCAGAAAGGTTTAAGACAATTTACTTTAAAATTGACGCTCGCTACATCGTAACATTCATCCTGTTTATTTATAACGTTTTAGGGATGACTATCCTGGGATTCAACCGCAGCTGGATGCAGGTCCTGCTCACAATCTGCGTGGGGATTCTTTTACATATCTTTTACGATGTTCTTTTCAATAAAAAGTTCTACTTCCCTCTAAGTGCGCTGACCACGAGTTTGGGTCTATGTATCCTGGTCAACTATGGCCACAGTATGCTCTACCCGCTGGTTCCAATCTTTTTTGCCATCTCATCGAAATTCTTTTTTAACTTCCGTGGCAGACATACTTTTAACCCGGCTATGATGGGGGTTGCCCTTTCACTTTTAATGGCTAGTGAATTCATCTCTTCATCACCGGCCTATCAATGGAACGGTGTCGGTGCCATGGCGATTGTCATCGTTATGTCGGCCCTGCTTTTTTTCATGCCAAAGATTAACCGCGGATGGTTAGTTGGATCATTCCTTTTTGTTTTTACTCTACAAATTATCCTGCGCTCAATTTTGATCCGCCATTATCTGCCTTTTAATACGCTCTTTTTTGGGACCATCACTTCTCCGTCATTTTTCCTTTTCACTTTCTTTATGATCACTGACCCGATGACCAGTCCATCGGACAGAAACCAGCAGATCATTGTCGGTTCTTCCCTGGCGATACTCGACTTACTATTCCATCTTTTTTCAAGTTATCATACGTTCTTCTATGCTGCCTTCACCCTGGGAAGCATTCGTTTAACATGGTTTCACTTCAAAGAGGCCCGCACGGTTGGCTTCGGAAAGTATTTCGTTTCCCGCTTTTATGAAAGTGGTTATTACAAACGCTTCCTTACTATCCTGGCCATTGGTTTTGGCGGGTACTTCACTTATCAATACATTTTGAGAGACACGCTCAACAAACCAGATGTTGGATTTGTTTTTGAACTCCAAGGACCAGAAAAAACAGGTATGCATTTCTCTAAAGGAGAAGTTCTCGACCTGGTAGATCCTCGCGTTCAGCATATGGGCAAGTGGATTCTGGGTATCACGGATGGTATTGCTGTCGGCGATTTTGACAATGATGGACTGATCGATGTGTTTTTTACCAGCGGCCACAAATCTCCTGCTGATAGGAACTCTTTCTTTAAAAATAAAGGTGATTTCCATTTCGAACGTTTTCCATCTGAAGAGCTAAGTTTCTATGCTTCAGACATTAAGCGCTTTGGGATTCCATCAAACGCGATGTTTGTAGACTTCGACAATGATGGCGACCTTGATCTTTACGTCACTTATGCTTTCGGGCGTGAAGGAACATCGAGAATGTTTAAAAACATGCTCAAAGAAACCGGCAAAGTGTCTTTTAAGAATGTGACTGATGAGATCGGATTAAATATCTATTCAAACTCGGCTACAGCAAACTTTTTTGATATGAATAATGACGGCAAGCTCGATGTGATTATTGGAAACACCATTGCCACTCACCTTCCAGATTACAAAACGCCAACCCGTTTGGATTTCTTTGAACTGCCAAAAGCGGAATATGAAGGAGATAAGCGTCCATTTAATTTTATGCACGAGAGCTGGCACCGCTCTGAGAACGGATCAGTAAATTATATTTTCACACAAAACGATAACAAGACTTTTTCTCAACTAGACTCTAAATCGATTGGAATGCCTGAGACAAAATGGACAATGGCCATTGGAACTGCTGATTTTAATCAAGATGGCTTCATTGATATTTATGCTGCCAATGATTTTGGTGCCGATGACTTCTATTACAACCGCGGCGGAAAGAGCTTTGAGAGTTTCCGCGGCCCTTACTTCGGGACAATTGGTAAAGACACCTATAAAGGGATGAATGCTACAGTTGCTGATTTTGATAACAACGGAATGACTGACATTCAAATTTCCAATGTTCACCACCAGCTCCAGGCCGAAGGTAATTTACTTTTCTATTTTTACCCTGGAAAAGACCCTTTTTATCCAGAGATCAAAGACCAGGCAACCTATGCAGGAGCTCTGAACGAAAACCGCTTTGGATGGGGAGCAAATGCTGCTGACTTCAACAACGACGGATGGATCGATCTTCCACAGGCCAATGGAATGGTTGATGACATGTACGATAAAAAATTCGAAAAGTGCCCTGACTACTGGTACATCAATGAAAAGATCGCCCGCTCTTCTCCAGATATTCACCGTTACATTAATAACTGGGGTGATATACGCGGGACTTGTATTCACGGCAAAGAGAAAAATCGCTTGTACGTTAACCGTGGAATGACTAAAAAACCTCAGTTCATGGATGCAGCTGAGTTTATCGGAATGAATCAAGTTGGAAACTGGCGTGGAATGGCGACGGCCGACTTTGATAATGATGGGCATATGGATTTGATTGCCTCGTCACTTTATCGTGATCCATTGGTGTTTAAAAATATTCCAGATAAGAATCAGAAGAATCACTGGCTAGGATTAAGACTTGAATCAGTCAATCCAGAATGTAATCGCATGGCGATTGGGACCAAGATTTATCTAACGATTAGCGAGGCTAAAGAGCCGACAAAAAGAACGAAACTTTACTTTGAAACGACACTAGTTAATGGGTTTTCAGCTCAGCATGACCCGAGAGTGCATATTGGGCTTGGGAAAAATGAAATTATTGAAGAGCTTAAGATTTCATGGTGCGGACAGAAGGAAAAGACGATGACTTATTCGGATGTGAAGATTGATCAGTACAATGATTTATTTTACGATAAACAGAAGGTTGAAAAATTCTAAATAAAATTTAAAGGAGGGCAAAAAGCCCTCCTCTCAATCTGACTTTGCTTTTATGTTAAACTACTAAGCTATGCACACAAAAATTCTCTTTTTTACTTTATCAATCCTTGCCCTTCAAAACACTTACGCCAACACTTGTAAATCCTTAAACAACGATCCCCTTTTTAAAGAATTACTAAGTGATTTAAAGAATCAAAATGTCAGCTGTGATGGTATTAAAACTCACCTTAGTTTTGATGACGGCCCTAACGAAAAAACAAGCGGGCTTATTTTAGATGAATTAAATAAGCGCAATATTAAAGCTACATTTTTTATTACCACGACTAATCTTCTTCCAGGCACTCCCGGTCTCAAAGATAAACATGCGATCTTGGCGCGTGAATTAGCGACAGGACATACTGTTGCCAGCCACGGACACGAACACAATGCATACGACATGCGCATTACAACCTCGCAAGAAGCAGGCTACACCAATGCCCAAAGACAAGAGCAGATAAAAAAGAGCATGCAGCTTCTGGATGGTGCAACCAATGGCCAGTTCTCTAGGCAGGAGTTTAGGCTCTTTAGATTCCCCTATGGAAGAGGCGCCATGCCTTCTCAAAAAGAAATCGAAGAGATGGAGAGGACAAAAAAGATGGTCTTTTCTGGAGACACCTACGCAGAAAAGTTAAAAGAATACCGTCGCATGAGTCCAGCGCTTCAACAAATCGGTGAACACGGTTTTTCTCACATTGGTTGGAACCACGATTCAAATGATTCAAGCCTTCCTTTTACAATGCCTGCGGAAAATGTTTTTAAAAGCTATGTTTTAAATAACCTTAAAAATATGTGCTCTCCTTCCGTTAAAACTAAAATCAGTTTGTTCCACGATATTAAAGAAGTTAACACGAGGGCGATTCCTCTGATTGCGGATTTAGGGCAATGCCTGGGAGTGGATTTTATTTCGCCGAAAGAAATGATGAGCACGGCTTCTTTAACCAATAATGATGTCGTTATTAAGAGTAAGGCCATTGCTCAAGCGCCAGTACAAATGGCCGATGACCTAGGGAAATTGATTAATCAGCTCTCAAATCCGGGAAAACAATGTGCTGGGGCCGCGATAGAAAAAAAGGTTCATGCGCAGGCGGAAAAAGGTTGCTATAGCAAGTATCTCAATAAGACATTTGGGAACTGTGAAGGCGAAAGCTCTAAGTGTTTTGAAGGTAAATGGTATGGGGCGGATGATCCGTTTATTATGCTAAATTGCTCTTGAAATATTTTTTCAAAAAAAAAGCCCCTCATCGAGGGGCCTTCTATTTAAACCGTCGTTTCTCTATTATTCGTGATCACTTCCAAATGCTCTGAACTCATCCCCGCCATTCTGCACATATCATTGATACGCTTCATTTCTGACTTCATATTCGAGATAAGGATCTTAAGCGTGTTGATCATCTCATCGTCTTTAGAGTGCGAAGCCTGAGCGATCTTAGAAGCTGAGAACTGAACGTTCTCCAGGTTGTTTTTAATCGATTCCATTCTGTAGCGGATGCCATCCAGGTCTACTTTTTCTCTTGATTCAACCATCATATCAACTTTCGTCACTGTTACATCTAGTTGAGTGACAACCTCACCGAAACTCTGAAGAACTTTTTCAAATCCCTTCATCTCGATTTTGATTTTCCCTAGGAACTGATCCACTCTCTGAGTGTCGTTTTCGTGGCTTTGGAAAATCAGAAGCTGGTCAAGGACTTGAACGATGCGTCCTTTAAAGTCATCTACGCTGACTTTAAGGTCTTTAAACTCGCTCTTAAGTGTCGTGATTGTCTTTAAGCTCTTGATATAGTCATCAACATTCTTCTCTGCTTTTTCAGCGACAGAGAAGATGCGGTTTTGGTCTTTGAAAAGTTCACGAGAAGAGTTCATCGCGTATTTGAATTGCTCTTCTAGCTGGTCTCTTGAATCAATAACTGTTGCCACTGCCGTTTTAAACTGCCCGTAACGGTCCATAGAAGCTCTTTGTGTTTCAAATGAAGCCACTAAAGATTTTCTCATTTCTCCAGCAGTATTTCTGTGCTCTGCGGTCAATGTTTCTAAAGCTTCGATCTCACGATTTAGTTCGTCGTGGATTGATTCTGCTTTTTCAATGTATTGGTTAAGCTTTGAATAAAGTTCTGATACGCCGGCCTTTTCAGCTGCCACTCTCAGTTCGTTTCTTGCTTCAGTCGTCATCTTCTCTTCAATCTGAAGTTCAAGAGCTTTCATGATAGGAGCAGTTATCGCCGATTTCTGAGCATCGAGATTTTGCTGAGCTTCAACCATTGGGTAGAAAATCACCATGATACGTTTTTGGCCTGAATACTCGACCGGTGAAACGTGCATTTCATACGGCATTGCTTTGGCCATCGTGTTTGACTTAACCTGGATCTTGTATTTACCAGGCGTGCTCATTCTTAGCGCGCTTAAAATTGAGCTGTTGTCTTCAAGGTTCGTGAAGCGCTGTAGGAAGTCCCATGTTAGTGAGTCTTCATCTTCTTTAAAGTTTTGTAGCTGCCATTCTTCATAAAAGTGAGAGTTTCCCCACACCATGTTCAGGTTTGAATCTAAAAGAATTGTGGCAAAAGGAACGGCTTCCTGGAAGATTGACCCAAAGGCCATTCTCTTATGAGCGTAGTCTCTGTATTTATCAAACTCAAGATTGAATTCTGGTGAAAACTCAGCAATCTGCTTAGACTCAACCGGAAGAAGACCATCTTTAATTGTATCGATAACAAGTTTTTCAGTTTTCCCTGAAGCGTGTTTTGCTGAGAAGTTGTAGATTGCAAAACCTAAAACAACTGAGGCCACAAGACCTGCAAACACTGCGATCAGAGAATAGAATACCGTCTGAGAGCTCTTTTCAAACTGGATTTTCTTTAAAGCGATTTCAGGTTCAACCATTTTAAACCAAGCCGCATATGAGCCTGAGAATTCTTTATAAAGACGGTTAAACTTAGTGTGGGACTCTACATAAGAATCAAGGTTAGCAGCTTCGTTTTTAAGTGTTTTAATTCTGTTAACGATAGCGGCTTTGATATCCACTGGAAGCCCTGAAGCTTCAGTGAAATTTGTCATTGCTTCAAGGTCATTGTTTACTGACTGAGCAAGGTTTTGAGTGCGGTCGAAATTATAAAGCCCACCATTCATCAGACGGCTTGGAGTCAACCTCATGCGAAGATTGATCGACATTCTTGTCAGAGTCGGCCACTTCTTTTCTGTGACAAAGTTTTCAAAGTTAGAAACTTTTGAATTTAAGTTTGTAAGGATTGTTGTTAATTCAGGGGCGGATTGAAAGGCCACAAGAGAAGACTTCACTTGTCTTAAATGTTCATCAAAGTTGCTTTTATCATCTGTTGATTTAATCGACTTCAGGTCTTTAACATCTGTTTCAAGACGAGAGAAAACTTTATTGGCATCTTTGATGCGGTCACCGTCGACGAACTTCTTAAGTTCTTCAACATCGTTTCTTTCTTTGACGGCTTTAACTTTACTTGTTCCATCATAAAGATTGCTGACGTAATCAATATTGAGAAGTCCTGTGTCCCAATAGTGCTTTACTCCGTAGGCAAATAGAGCAGTAATAGCAACCAACACCGTTACGTAATAAAAGTGTACGGCACGTCCTAGAGTGAAACGCATAGCGACTCCTGAAACTTAAAAATGTTAGAGATTAAATAGCGAGAAAAAATCGATCGTACGATAGTATTTAGAAACATCCTGTTTTCTCTTGTTTTCGTCATCCAGACTGCGTGAAAAGGCTTCTGTAACAAGATTCCCCTTCACTGGTAGTATGATTGAAAGTGGACGAAATAAAAAGGGAAAGTGCAAAATTTCTTTGTTGGCCGATTCTAAACGAGTTAACTCAGGTAATCCGATATAATGTTTTACAGAGAGGTCGTGACCAATCTCTACAACATTATGTTCACCGACTAAATTAACGTCCTGAAGATTCGAACGATACTGGCAAAAGACGTTCGAAAAACCAACCATATACTGTTCATGTTTATTCACTTTAAAGTGAACGCGGTAGACTAGGTTTTCATCGTGAGAAAGATCGGCCTTTAAAACCAACTTAAATAGTCCGGCCCTCGCCGTCTTCTCTAAGTTAAAAGTTAAAAGGACTTTAGCGCGCAGAAGTTTTCTGGTGATAACATAGATAAGCTTTCTGCTTCTCTCCAGGTTCCCGTCTTCCAGGATAAGGCCTGAGATCATAAGCCTGCTGTCATCAAAGCGCACATCAACTGAACCGTGGTAATTAAACAGGGTCACTAGCGAGAGGATCTCAGGGATCGTCTCTAAAACCAGGTTCCATTTTTTCAGGTCAATTTTTTTAGTATTTTTATAGAACTCGTATCCTTTAAAGCGGGACTTGTTGCCGAAAAAATCATCAATGATCATGCTGATTTTTTCATCCAGAACTTTCCCCACCATATCGTAGAGAGAAACCTGACCGCTGGAAATAGCGTCGGCCTTTCTCTTCATTTCTGAAAGGTGAAAATACGCGTGACTCACGATTGGAGACACAGAAAACTCAGAAAGGAGCTGAATGTCCTCTAGAGCTTCCAGACCTTTTTCAAAGTCTGATTGGTAGTTCATGGTTTCTTGTTTATCGGCCATTATCCTGCAAGGTCCTCAGAAGATTCAAATAACGTGCGTAGTTTTGCTTTTAACTTCAGGATGGCCTGAGTGTGAAGCTGAGACACGCGCGATTCAGTTACATCCAGAACCTGTCCGATTTCTTTCAGGTTAAGGTCTTCGTAGTAATAAAGAGAAAGCACCAGTCTTTGCTTTTCAGGCAGAGTCATGATCCCCTCTTTAATTTTTTCGCGAGAGTCTTTTTGCGAAACTGTCGTGTATGGGTTAAGCGCCTTATGGTCTTCCATCACTTCAGAAATTAGCTTTTTATCGCCTTTATTGCTGTCTCTTATACACATCTCCGAGCCCACGAGACGCTCAGTTAT
>CAXHHE010000142.1:0-8170 GCA_964016365.1 uncultured Bacteriovorax sp.
ACCTAGAACACCACAACACAATGGTGCGGCGGAAGTGATGATGAGAGAAATTAAAACGGACTCCATGCTTGGTAAAAAGACCGTGCTGAGTTGTGAAAAAGATGCCCATGCACGGGTAGTAAACAGTGCTCTAAAGATTAATAAGAATAGACGGCGTATGAGTTTGTCATTCAAGTGTTCTGATGAAGTGGACGATGAGATGCGTGTGAATGGCAAGAAGGTAGATCGTGCTTTGTTTTATGAAGAGTATTGTCATGAGATGAAGAGACTTGTGAATGTTCAAGAATTGCGTGAGAAGAGATTAAGAGAGCGAGAAATAGTTATGTGCTTGCTAGAAAAGCATGAGATGATATTACGAAAAAGAAGCGGATTGGAATACGGTAGATGAAGAGGAAGTTTTTTTGTGAACACTACAATATTGGTATTTACTATTCGGAGGCTTCGCCTTTTGATATTGAAAAACTTCGGCAGGTAGTTAAAAAATATGAAGTTACTAAAACTAACGTGACTGACTTCTATGGCTGGGGAAAATGGGTTAATGGAGGTGCTTGGATTACCACCAAGCAAGGGCCCATTGATTTAATTTACCGGAACACTGAGCAAGTTTTGAAAACGATTAAAAATCTCAAAGAAGGTTTATGGGAAAACGATTTTGAACAACAGCCACCCTATGGATTTTCAAGTCTTATCTATATGGCGGAAACAGACTTATGTATTACTCTTTATGATCCTCAAGGGATCATAAAGAGTATAAAAAAAGAGGTTCAGCAATATCCTGTTAAATTAAAAGAAAATATAGTGGCACAGTCCCTATGGTCAGCAGAATTTACAATATGGCAGTCTCAAAAGTTTGTAAAATATAACGATATTTATAATATTTCTGGTTGCCTAACCAGAGCTGTAAAAAATATTGTAAATGCTTTGAGCGCCATAAATGAGTGTTATTTACTTGGAGATAAAAGGGCTATTCAAAAACTTACAGAGGCAAAATCCTGCCCGAAAAATTTTAAAGAAAAAATTGAATCCATTTTATTTCTTAATAAAGAGAATTTGAATACTAATATTAATAATCTTATAGAACTGCATAAAGAAGTTGTGGAGTTATCTGGCAGTTATAAACCGTTTTTCCAGTTAAAAGAATAGTTATTGGCAAATATTAATTTAATGCTAAAGTCGTATTTTTTAATATTAAGCATAGTGAAGCAGTCCAGTTCTAAAATCGTCCACTAGGGCGCACCATAAAACAATCCAAAATAAATCTACAAAAATTTAAACAACTCAGTCTCTTTGAATAGTGACTGGACTTGAAGGAAGAGAGTGTTCACATGTTGAATGTGAGCAAGCGAACATTCGATATGTGATGGCAAAGCAGGAAGCTTTGACAAACGAACGACCAGGGCCTGAAGAAAATGAACGTGACGTTCATTTTCGAGAAGGCCAAGTCCAGTCCCGCGCACCATAAACTCAACGTTATTTTTTCATCAGATTCTCATCACCACAATAAGAGTCTCCACGAGACTTCTCTACGCTCGAGTAGTTGTAATATAAACTTCCACCTGAACTGTTGTTAGGAGCTTTAATGGTATCAACAATTTCATCGGCCACTTTCGGCCCGACCATTGTACAGCCCTGACTCAGGTAAAAAGGGTATGGATCAGTTCTTAAACTTGGTTTTTCATCATCACTTGAGGCCACATCGTTAGTCACATCAGGAAACGAGTGCATGACAACGGCCCTTGAATATGACCTGTCATTAACACCTTCTTGCAGGCCGTGGAGTTTCATAGAAAATTTCCAGCGCTGTTTTGGATCTGACGAGCCGTTAATTCGTGAGCCGGTAATGAAGAACCCGCGAGGTGAGGCGTTGGATCCATCCATGTTAGATGTTTCTACTGTTCCAGCATCACTTTCCGGAACACCTTTTTTTCCACCAGCACCGTGAGAAGAGTAATAGGTTTTAACTTTTCCCGTTTCTAAATCAAGAATGAACATGCGCGATTGAAAGTAGCTTTTGTTCATATCGTTGATGGTAATGTATCTCTGGTTTTGAATTTTGATTCCTTTTTTTCTTGAAGGATCGCCGGCTGCATCGAAATTAACTCCGCGGTTTTTGTCATAAAAACACAGGGCCTGCTCAAGAGCTGTCGGGTCACCACCTAGTTTTTTATAGTTGGTCTTTAGCTGTTCACGAAGCTCGTCTGCATCAGTGTCATCTTTTTGTGAGAAGCCAATTTCTTTTTCATCACCTTCTTCTGGCACTTCATCAAAGATAGGGGAGGCACCCATTTGAGGTTGCTCTGGGTAATTGCTTGTCGGTCTATCCCCTTGAGCTTCAGAACAAACCTCTCCCGGAGGAGTGACACTTTCATTCACCGTGCGGGTGATATCCAGACCTAGGAACGTTCTTAGACTGTCCCATATTTGCGAGAGCATTCCTGCAGAAGCGGTATTGGAGTAAACAACAATTGAAAGAATAATTAGTATTTTTCTCATAACTTCTTTAACACTCCACCTTGTCCGTCTTTTTCTACCACCGCCATGTCCTGCGAGCAGAAAGTTTCACCTTTTGTCGTGATTATTTTGACGGTTAGCACGTTAGGGCGAATAACGGCTTCATTGATCATCTTCATAAAATCAAATGGAGATGTTTTATTCTTTTGTAGAGAGAGAGTTTGGGTTTTAAGCTCTTTTCCTTCTTCATCTTTTAAAATGAATTGGGCCTTGGCAAAAGATTCTTTGCTGGTGATGTTGAGCTTTGTAAAATTTCCGGCAGTCTCAGACCAAAGTTTTAAAAGGGGAGCTTCGTTTTTTCCAAACTGTCCGTTTAATTCAACCGATTTTTTTGCGCATACCTCTTCGCTGGCCAAGAGTTGGATGCTGCTAAAGAGTAGGCCTACAAGAATTAAAAGTTTCACTTTGACTCCCTTAGTGTTTACACTATCTACATTAAGTCTTTTCGGATATTTTAGGTAAATCTAAACAAATTAAGATTTCACATTTCCGACTATCGCAATCAGAAATAGGAGAGAGAGACGTGAGCATTACTGAACTTGTTATTACAGACACTTTGATTGGTGAAGGTCTTGAGCCTTCAAAAGGCGCTTTGGTTTTTGCACACTACGAAGGCTTCCTGGAAAACGGGACTAAGTTTGACTCTTCTCATGACAGAGGGAAGCCTTTTCAATTCGTCTTTGGTGTTGGTCGCGTGATTAAGGGATGGGATCAAGGTCTTCTGGGGATGAAGGTCGGAGGGAAACGCACACTACATGTGCCGGCGCATTTAGCCTATGGCGACAGACAGATTGGAGCATTGATCACACCAAACTCAAATCTTATTTTTCATATTGAACTCTTAGAAGTTCGCCCGAGAGAATAAGCACCATTTTTTAAACTCTGAGTCAGCGAAAATAAGCGTTTGTCTAAGGTAAAATGATTGCCCTCAAACGAGGAGATTCGTTATCCTTAGTGAGTTAAACTTCAACTCAAGGAAGAAGCATGGACTCTAAAATTTCTCAAATCGAATTTAAAATGGCCGATGGTAAATCAACGACACTTTCAGCTTTTGATGCCAAGGCCATCATGGTGGTGAATGTCGCTTCAAAATGCGGACTGACTCCACAGTATGAAGGTTTAGAAAACTTATATGAAAAATATAAGGACAAAGGATTTCTAGTTATCGGTTTTCCTGCAAATGAATTTGCCGGGCAAGAACCGGGTACAGATGAAGAAATTCAAAAATTCTGCGCAAGCACTTTCGGTGTAAAATTTCCAGTTGCTGCAAAGCTTGTGGTTAAAGGTGAAGGACAGCATCCACTGTTTGAACTTTTAACGGAAGAAAAACCAGTGGCCACAATGAAAGTTGGTGGAACTCTTGAAGCAAAACTCCGTGAACACGGACTGCTTAATGGCAAGGCCGGCGATATTATGTGGAACTTTGAAAAGTTTTTACTCGATAAAAAAGGCAACGTTGTAAACCGCTTTGCTCCGGACATCACTCCTGATGACCCGGCCATTGCTCACGCCATTGAGACTGCTTTAAAATAATTATTTCTTTTTAGGCTCAAAAGAAATCTGGCGCAGGTAGTGGTTGTCATATCCTCCGGGATTTTTCACCAGGTACTTCTGGTGATACTCTTCTGCCCGCCAGAACTTTTTAGCTTCTGTGATCTCTGTCACCACTGGTTTTTTCCAGGCCTTTGATTGATCCACTTTATTTTTAAAAGCGAGTGCTTTCTTCATTTGCTCAGGGCCATGAGTGAAAATAGCAGAACGGTATTGGTTTCCTTCATCATTACCTTGGCGATTGAGTGTTGTCGGGTCGTGCATCTTAAAGAATTGATCTAAAAGAAAATCATAGCTCACAACCTTTGGATCAAAAGTGACCTCGACACTTTCAGCATGCCCAGTGTGCCCGTCGTGCATTTCATCGTATTTTGGATTCGACGTTTTCCCACCAGTGTATCCAACTTCTGTTTTTTGAACTCCTGGAATTTTCCTGAAGAATTCTTCCGTTCCCCAAAAACATCCGGCCGCAAAAGTGGCGACCTCTGCACGAAGAGAAAAAGTGAAGATAAGTGAACTGAGTAGAATGAGTTTTTTCATAACTTCATTCTACCCGAGATTTTATAAACAGATCAATTCGACAAGCGCTGGACTACAGACAACGCTCTACTATGAAGGAGTTAAGTATTCCACCTAAGTCCCAAAAAATAAAACTGATATGGTTTTGATCAAGTACTTTGCCATCACTTAGGCCCCAATCACCATCTTCAAAGAAACGCTTATTGATCTGGTTAATTAGCTCGTCGCCATTGCCGCTAAAACAGCTCACTACAGTGTTTTCAGAATAGAGAATGAGGTTTGACATGCTATCGTTCTTTGCAAGTGTAATAACAGCGCCAGATTCGTCAGTGATTTTAAGACTTGGTTCTTTTGCCTGAAGATTGAAACTAATGAAAAGCGAAGCGAGTAAAAGAGTTTTCATGTTTGATCCTTATAAAGAGTTTTATAAGGAATTACCGAATACCTCTTTCACCCGAGCTTCGTCAAGGTGATGAATTAAAGAAAGTCAGGAATCTTAATGGCGACAACGGAAGGCCTTGGTATTTCATTGCCTCCATTTGGCCAGTGGCTGGTTAGATTCTTTAAGTCTTTTGTTTTGGCACCAGGATGCTGAACACTTAAAAAGAGCGTGCGGCCATCATCGCTAAAAAATGGCCCTGTCAGTTCTGCATCGTTTGGAGCTTGCGCTACTCTAAAGGCCACTCCTTTGTATTGACCACTCATCGGAATATAAAAAAGAGCATTGTTGCCAAAAGGTTTATAGGCCCCTTGTCCGATTTCATCTTCAGAAATATCGTTGGTCACCCATAGGTTTCCCTTTTTATCAAAGGCCAGGTTGTCCGGGCAGCTGATTTTTGATTTCTCTCCACCGAATAAAAAGACAGATGATTCAAATTCCAGCGAAGTGTAGTCATTATTTTTCTCAATGAACTTATGAATCGAACCATAAGGTCTTCCAGCTGGGACATTGTTGGTGCAGTTTAGGAAAATATGCCCTGTGATTGGATCAATTTCACAGTCTTCAGGTCTGTCTAGTTTTGTGGCCCCCACTAAGTGAGCAGCTTCTCTTGTCCTGATCAGAAGTTCTGTTTGGTTTTTAAATTTCTTTTTAAGAATTGGATTTTTCATATCAAGTGGAATCCATTTACCACTTTCTAAATTCGCCACATAAAGCGTTCCTGAATCCAGTGAGTCTTTAGAGTCGGAAATGAATTTGTAAAAACATTCATCGTTGGCATCATCACCCATGTAGACAACGACACGTCCATCGCGTGCGCGGATTGTGCATGCCCCTTCGTGAGAGAAGCGACCAAGACCGACAAGTTTTTTTGCCACTCCTGTTTTTGGTTCAATCTCAACTACCCATCCGTAGTGCTCTGGTGGATGAGAGTAATGAATGTCCCAGCCCATTTGCCATTTAGCATTTTGGAAAATTCTATTGCCGTCTTTTTCATAAACAGCTTCACCAAAAAAGTTTTGGTAGTTTTCTTCACACGTTAAATAAGTATTCCAAGGAGTGATTCCTCCTGCACAGTTGGCCAATGTCCCGATGGCCGTTTTACTTCCGTAAACTTCCAGGCCTTGTGAGAAAGGGATAGGAGTGAAAGCATCGAGTCTGCGGTTATAAGGAGAGTCAGTGTTTACCACCCATTGGTCATTTTGTTTTTTGATGTGGATGATACTTCCACCCACGGCCTTCATTTCTTCTGTGGCCTCTTCTTTTGTTTTTCTGGTGTAGCTGTCATCAATCACGTGACCGCTGACAAAAAGCGGCTGAACGTATTCGTGGTTAACCCACATTAGTCCTTCATCTTTTACTCCTTCAAGAGGAATGTAGGCGATGTAGTCATTGTTAAAACCAAAAGTGTCACCCGCCTTATTGATTTTATCTCCCCAGCTGATTAAAACTTTTGAAGAAAAACCAGGAGCGAGTTTGAAATCGTCTTCAATGCTTGGAGAAAGCTCAAGGAGGCGAGTTGGAGAGGTCTTTGCTAATTGCTCTAGCGGCGAGGCACATGAAGCTGCTAGAAAAAGGGCCGCACCACGACCGGTAAACTTTAAAAAATCCCTGCGGCTTCCGCTGAAAACTTCCATATTGATTCCTTGAATGATTGATTAAGGAATCATAGCCAAAGATGAATTATTGTTTAAGTCAGGATTTAGTTAAGCTTGATGTCCTGGCGTCTGACTGACCATATAAAGCCGTCAAACCAGAAGTGCATCAGGGATGTTAGAAGCCAAAAGGCCGCTACGTACTCCATCTTTTGAGTGACTTGACGAAGGCCAGCGAAGATAAAGATCATCGGGATGATCAAAAGGAAAAAAAGCAGAATGCCGATGCGGTGGTCTTTCTTTTCCAGACGAATACCCGCTTCTTCTTTTTTGACGGCTATTTCTGTCAGGTTGGATTTCTCACTGGCATAGACAATGTAGATGTACTGAAGGGCATGATAGATGTTTCCAAAAAACACTCCATCAGCGATCGTGTAAAAACACGAGATCAAAATTGTTGTCACACCAGTGACAGCAAAAAGAGCAAACTTTGCTTTGGAGTACTGGTAACCATTCTTAATAAGTTTGTTATAAGAGTAGATATAAAACAGAGTGTATCCTATACCTAAAAGAATCAGCGGAATGCGTGCCGAAGTGATCAGCCACCCATGCTGTTTAACCACCATGATGGGCATTTCTAAATACTCAACCAGGGCCCCATTAACCTGTGTGTCCGGAAGATAAGTCAGAAGAATGATGTTAGGAAGAAGACCTACGACAAAGGCCATGCCCATATCAAGTTTTCTTCCAGCTAATGGGTCGTTGCCTTTTTTACCGTCATAAATTCTACCAAAGCCAAAGGTCTGCATCAGCGAATGCCATTCATCCCAGTAGACGCCGATAATCCCCATAAGTCCAAAAACAATGGGAGAGACCCACATGGCAATGAGAAGCATAAAGGGAATAACGGTGAAGCGGTATTTATAGCGTTTGAAAACAGTGACGTTTAAGTGGCTTCGAGCAAAAACTAAAAGAACATGGGCATGAGTTAAAACTGAAGCGGCCACGGTAAACCAGATAGGAGTCAGGTTGCTATAGATATAATTGCCATCGCGGGGTTCGCAAATGAGAGCGACGATAATTAAAGCGATAAGCGGGCACAGGATAATAAAAGCGATGTCGCTTTTATGGCCATGGATATACCAGTTCTTTTTAGTAAGTTCAGTCATATAAAAAGGATAAATCAGAACCAAAATAAATCAAGTTTGGTCTGACTTTTCCTTATGTCAGGAACTTTGTCGCTAGAACGATAAGCCCAAAAAATGTGGCAGAGTAAATCGGGTAGAGTCTTTCACCTTTGTCGTTTCCATGAAATTTTCCGGCAAGGAAAAAACCAAAAGCACCAGAGACGCCGCCTGCTAGGGCACCAAGCATAAGTAGATTCATTTTTTCTTCCTGAAAAAAAAAGTGGTCATTAAGGATTATAGAATAGAAGAATTTTTGATGAGTTTAAAGCGGGAAAAATAAATTTAAGCTGGTGGGAATTTGTCAGTGACAAAAACCCACCATATCTGTCTCTTATACACATCTCCGAGCCCACGAGACGCTCAGTTAT
>CAXHHE010000143.1:0-8128 GCA_964016365.1 uncultured Bacteriovorax sp.
CTACACAGAAGCCTTCGTCGGCAGCGTCAGATGTGTATAAGAGACAGACGATGATGTGAAGGCCTTCTCTGGAATTTACTCTCAATTTAAATCGCAAATTGCCGGGCAAGAGTGTTCGTCAAACGCGATTGCTGAAACAAATGACATCCGCCAGAGTGTAAAAGAAAAGCGCATTGAGACAGTTCAGAAGTATATGAAGCTAGGGATTAAAGAAGAAAGCGGAAAAGACCTCTCAAGCGAATACGACTACCTCACAGGAAAAAGCAAAAAATATAAATACGATTTTGAAGATGTCTTTAATCAGGCCCCAGGTAAAGTGGTGGTGAGCAACAAAGTTTACGAAGACATAGTTGTTCCTCCGAAAAAAAATGAACCACCAGTTAAGCCAGTGATCACTGGCGGCAAATGCTCTGATAAAATTAATCAAAACGAAGCCGTAAATTTAAACAATGCCAGAAACCAGGACACTGTCGGGTGGTGTTATGCTTATACGGCCGCAGACCTTTTGAGCTACCGTCTGAAAAAAAGAATTTCAGCGGTGAGTTTGTACAATTCAGGGCAAGAAATCGAGCAGGACATCAAGAGCAGTGAATCGGCCAGAGGTGGAGATATCAAAAGCAGTATTGATAGTTATCTCACCAAGAAAAATGGACTTTGCCTGGAAGAAAATCTTCCTTCTAATGATTTCAAATTCTGCACTGATAAAACCTACGGCCATTTTTTAAACAATCTTTTGGATTCGGTAAGAGAGAGAAGAATTGAGCAGGACCTGGCCAATAATTGTTTCGGCAATGATATTAAAGAGGCCTTCCCGGGGATCGATAATAATTTTATCCGCAATCATACTGCCCGCTTTGGGTCCAAAAAATTAGTCGAGGCCCTCTACGACAAGCAATGCAAAGAGCTTAGCTTTAAAGGCTATAGAGCGGAAGTTGTCAGCCAGTTTACTTCGCGCTATTCGGCCGATGTGCTGATGAAAACGATTGATGATCAAGTTACAAAGGGCGAGATCATCGGGATAGGTTATGACTATAACAAAGTGAACGGAGAGTCAGGAACAGGTGATCACGGCTCAATTGTTGTAGGAAGAAGAACGAATCCTGAGACTGGGGCATGCGAGTATCTACTGCGCAATAGTTGGGGAAAAAACTGTGAGCAAAATGAAGGCGAAGGTTTGAGCTGCCATAAAAATTGTGACAGTGAAGGTTGCCGCTACAGTGGGCATTTCTGGGTATCTGATTCAAAACTAAAACAATCCATTCTTGGAGTGACTTACCTGAAATGAACACACTGCTTATATTTGTGAGTCTATTTTCATTTGAGGCCACGGCCGGGGTTTGTAAAAAGGCCAGCATCCGTTACATTTTTGATAAAAAACCAGTTTATGAAAAAACAGAGCTGTGTCAGAAAAAGACACCGGACAATATGCTTTTTTATCTTTCTGCAAGCTGTGTAGATGATAAGTGCGATATCTTAAAAAAACACAAGAGTGAACTGGTGATTAAAGATTACCGCTCAAAGATGGGCTCGCCTGGATTTAAGTTGTGTGAAGAGCTTGGTGGTGTACCGCAGATTTTTGAGTTTGCTTTTTCTGATAAAGGTCTCTGGCAAAGTGCTGAGCGCTGTTTGTTTGGCAAAAGCGACTTTGTTGAGATTTCCTACCTGAGTCGTGAATGGAAGTCTTTTATTAAGTAAAAAATTGTTTTGATGGATTGTCTTTTTTATTTTCCAGGCCAACAATAGAGTGGAAAAGAAAAAAGGGAGTTTTTCATGCGCGTGTTTATTATCTTGTCATTGCTGAGTGCACTGACGTCTTGTGCAAACGTCGATCAGATTGATCGTGGTCTTCTCGCTAAAAGGATTATGCAACTTGACCCTCATCCGGAAGAAACCGTTTTTCAGGATGAAGTAAGGGCCTTCAGAGAAGGCGCTATTGGTGGAGGAAAAGCAGTGGGAGGTGGTTGTGGGTGCAACTAAACTTCATCGTTTTTTCTTATCACTTTTGATTTTTATTTTAGGACTTTCAAACGCTTTTGCTGAAATGATGGTGAAGGGAAAGACAAAAGTAAAAACACTTTTTAATTTTTACTCTCAAAATAGTAAGACAGGAAAACAGGTACTGGATAACTCTGGCAATGAAGATGTCAGAGTTATTGAGCCGCAAATTTTTGTAAAACATCAAATCACGGAAGATACAGAAATCAATGCAAGTTTTGTTCTCGATACTTGGACGGCCGAGTCTGATACCATTTTAGATGGGAATACTGGTGCCAGCGGAGAAGGGAAAAAAGGGCAAGCTCGTGTTGCACCTAATATTGGCGTTCGTAGAGAATCAGGGAAGGCCACTTACGGAATGAATCTTGGATTCTCCAGCGAGTATGACTACACTTCAAAAAACATCTCATTGGATTACGCCCATTCATTTAAGAACGACAACTTCACAATCGGACTTGGACTGCAGTACTACGCTGATACAGTAGGACTTTTTCAGGATATCACACCACCACAAAATGCGGTGATGAACAAAAAGCACAACCGCGATATTTATGCCGTTAGTTTAGGTGGATCACAAATTTTAACCAGAAGTGACATTGTTGAATTTGATGCGACTTACGCCAATTCACAAGGGCGACTTGAATCAACGGCAGGGACTGTCAATATCAATGGAACTCGTGAACTCGAAGCGCTTCCGGGAAGAAGAGAGAGAACGGCCTTTTCTGCTAAATGGGTGCATGCCGTTGGTGAAGAGATGTCCTTTCATTTGAGTTACCGCAATTATTTTGACGACTGGGGATCAAGGGCCCATACGGCACGCCTGGCCTATTTATTCTCGCTTCGTGATGACCAGGACTTCTTAGAGTTTGCCATGAGGGTGCATTCTCAAACGGCCGTTGATTATTACAAAGATGCTTTCGGGACTCAAGAGCGATTTATGACGAGTGATTCTGATATGAGTAAGTTTACCTCATTAGAGCCTTCAGTTATGTATTCACATCTCTTAGGAGATTTGAAAGTTTTCGGAATGAATCTGGCCGACTCTGAATGGGCGACAGGTGCAACTTATGGAAAGAGAAATACCGGGCTTTCGTATGCTTACCTACAAACGTCACTGAGTGTTTCATTTTAAGGAGTGATAATGAAATTGTTAATAGCTGCACTAATGCTTCTTTCTCTAAATGTTCACGCAGAAAAGATGAAAGACTTCACTCTTCCGATTCATCAAAAGAGCGAAAAATTTCATTTGCAGGAAGAAGTGAAGAAGAAAAAAGTCCTGCTTAATTTTTGGGCCACATGGTGCACATCATGCATTCATGAATTGCCAAAACTGGAGGCCTTAAAAGAAAAGTACGGCGACAGTGTAACTTTCGTCTCAGTGAATGCGGGAGAAAAAGACAACTTGATCGATCGTTTTCAACGAAAGTACAAGTTCAGTTATACAATGCTAAAAGATGAAGACCGCTCATTTTCTAAAAGCCTGGGTGTGGATTCATTGCCGGTGACTATTGTGGTGGATAAAGACATGAATGTGATTTATCGCGATGTGGTTCCTCCGACGAGCCTATGAACCAGGTAACTTGCCAAAAAACTTACCAAGTGATGGGGGGAGAGTTTCAGTTTCTGTGCTTTCCCCAGTCGTTTTTATCCCGTGAAGATGTTTATGCGCTTTTTGATGAAGCTTACCTGGAAGTCAAAAGAATTGAAGAGAAGTTTACAGACTTCAAAGAAAGTTATTTCAGCCGTATTAACACTATGGCCGGAGTGGGGCCTGTTGACATAGATGAAGAGACTTTTGGGTTAATTAAAAAATCACATGAGGTCTCAGAAAATTCTAATGGTGTTTTTGATATCAGCTTTGCTTCAATCGGGCACTGGTGGAGAGCGCACAAGGACGAAGGGAAAGCCCTAAGCGAAGAGTTTATTAAAGAGCATTTGAAATATATTGATTACCGGCTCATTAAGCTAGATGAAAAAAAGAAAAGTGTCTTTCTTCCTTTTTCTCAAATGAGAATCGGCCTTGGTGGAATTGGTAAAGGTTATGCTGTTGATAGCGTCTATGACCTTTTTAAAAAACGCGGTTTGGTTAATTTTTATATCAATGGCTCTGGTGATATCCGAGTGGCCGCAGAACAGACAGCTCCTCGCTCGTGGAGAATTGGTATTCGCAATCCTCTTTCTTCGGACCCAAGAAAAGCAGTGGGAGTGATTCAACTACATAATGGCGCCGTTGCCTCATCTGGTGGTTATGTTCACAATGTAGGTGGAGACCGATTTAACAATCACATTATTCATCCGCAAACCGGGATGTCGGCCCGGGAAATCATAGGCAGTACGGTGCTTGCTGATGATGCCATCACTGCGGATACCACAGCGACTATTTTGATGAATCTTTCAAAAAAAGAAGGCATCGAGTACTTAAATAAACGCCAACTTTTTGGACTGGTTTTTTGCAAGGAAGGGAAGAGTTATCTTTCTGAGATTGCGCTTAAGCATTTTGGAATGGAAGTGAAGGGCCCTGCACTTTAAGCAGGGCCCTGACGTTTTAATTTAAAATAGATTCAGCAGCTTCTTGTAAGATATCCAGAGCTTCAGCTTCTGAAAGTTCATTATCAGTTTCTTTTAATTTTACAACCGTTGTCCCCAGAGATGCAGTCAGTGAGCCTGTCTGGTAATAATCTTGAAGATCGTTTAGTAACATTTTTGCTACTTCTCTTTTGTTGGCCTCAATTTCTTTTTTAGTGACACTCGCCAGGGTCGAGACACCAACAACCATACCAACTGCCGGTCCTGTTGTCGCATAAACTCCCAGGAAAATAGAAGCCCCAATATAACTCATTCCCAAAGCTTCGCCATGTTTTCTGACAAATTCTCCGGCCATCACAGAAGTCGAAAGAAGAGAAACAAGAAGGGTTGTTGCTAAGATTTTTTTCATAATGTCTCCGTTATTAGTAACAATCTTTTTTAGTGGCGCTGTATTGAGTAACGGCAGTAATTGTTGGAATGTCCTGGCACTCAGTGTCCGCCTGGTACATAACATACTTGTATGGATTAAGTGTTCTATTATCAATTCTAATGGCAGCAAATGTGTCTTTAATTAGAGGACATTTCAATTCTTGTGAGCGACCTAAAATTTTCAAGTAGGCCACAGGTGCACATTTAGTGATTAGTTTTTCGTCTGAAATGGCGTGGGCCACACTGGCAGATAAAAGAAGAGTTAAAACAAATAGTGCTTTCATAAGCTAAACCTCAAAATTAGTTTTGCTTAATTGTAGCTAAAAAAGGTGAGAAATTAAGATGATTGGATAGATTCTACAGGGGTGTAAAAACTTAAGACAAAAGCAGTGTTTTTCCCGATTTACCGGCCGAAATCCCCGGTTTAATCGAGAGGTTTCGCCCCGACTCAATCCCTGCGGCGTTGGCCCCCGAGTGGTGGGTGCCGGCACTCATTGAAGAGTGCCCGATGCGTGAGTAGACAGTGTGAAGTTTGTGGGCCAAGTTTTTTTCAATCAGGGCGAGCTCAAAACTCTGCGCCGATTTTTTCTTCTGGTCTTCAATTTTTTCCACATACCCTTTAGAAACTCCACGCATGAAAGAGTTCTTAGCGGCAATGCTTTTAAAAGTAGGGTTTTTCTTTTTCACGTCTTTCCACATCACTTCCAGTTCGTGGTCCAGGAAATGAGCGACGTACTCTGCTAGTTCAACGCTGGTTTTATCGCCGATAACTTCCAGGTAAAAAATCCCTCTACCGTGGTTAAAAACGGGAGAGACGAAAAAGGTCTTTAGGATTTCGTAGATCGCCACGTGTTTTGTTTGTTTGCGGGAAGCCTCTAAAACACGTTTTACATAAACTGTCTCATCTTCTTTACTTTGAGTGCGGGTCATATCCAGGTTGTGCTCTAAAAGGAGCTGATTGGCCTTTAAAGTGGCAAGCTCTCTTTCATGAGGGTTGTCACTGCTGGATAAAGCGAGAAGCTTCTTTAAGCGCTCTAGCAGTTTTTGCGTTTTTAGATCGCCTTCGATTTTATCATTTTCAATTTGAACGTTAGAGTAAGCGCGCTCAACATCTTGATCCCAATTGAAGCTTCTGCAGATGGCCTTGAATTCTTCCCCGTGCATGACCTGTGGGCCATGAATGATATAGGCCCAAAAATGGGCAAGCTCATGGCGGATAACGTTTTTTAAAACGCGGTCGTGGGCCGTGTACATTAGTTTTTTAGAAAGCCCTAACTCATAGGTTCTTGAGTCGAAATAACCTAAGCGTGAGTTGTCTTCAAAAACGACGATGTTAAGGGGATAGAGGATGCCTTTATGAAGGACGCGGCTGCGATCCATCTTCAGCGACATTTCATTGTTTACAATATCGCGCACGTCTTCGCGGACGCGGGAGATGAAAGCTTTGATGGTGTCAGAGTATAAAAACATGACACCATCATCATTTAGCTGATGTGATTAATCAATACTCAAAACGGCACAAGTTTTTGGGTTTAGGGAAACCGTCATATTAGTCTTTTGTCCACCTTCATGGTCAATAATTTCAACCATATGGTAGATCACTTTTGACTCTTGGACTGGTTTAAATTTCGCTCTTAAAGAAAAGGCCGATCCCGGGTTTTCGTGCTGATAAAGCTCTGCGGCCGCTGAGTGGGCTTCAATTTTACAAGGAGAAGCAGCAGAAAAAGCAGAAAGTGAGAATGTTAGGGCCATAAGGGCAATAAGAGTTTTCATAAGTATCCTTGGGCTGAGATTTATTTTTAGATTGTATAGGAGTTTAATGAGTTGGGGGGACGGTTAGGAAAAAAAGATAGGCGTGCTTAAAATTTAGACGGCCATTGAATTCATCGAGATGCTGTTATCTTTTAACGGCATCATAAATCAAATCTCATATAAAAATATGCTTTAAATCAGATTACTTTAAAAGTAGCGGTTCCATAATTTAAGTATGGAGGGTAGTAAAATGAAAAGGATTTCGAAATACGTTCTTTTTATGAGTCTGTTTGCTTTTAAAACCTATGCCGGAGAGAAGAGACCATGGGTGTATCTTGATTTAGGAGATACAATCGTTAACACCAGCGATATGAACCACATCAAGTATATGAAAGGAGCAAAAGAGTACATTGAAGATTTAAAACGCGAAGGATTTAAAATAGGGATTATCTCTAATATCCCGGAAGAGTGGGGGCTTACCTACGAGCAAAAACTTGTGCGTCTTAAAGAAGTGATTGCCAAAGGATGGGATGATGCTGGCCCTTTTGATTGGGGTGATTATGACCAGATTATTTTGCCATTAAAAAATGAAGAAATGAAACCTGCACCCACTTTATTTTTGAAAGCGATCGGCCAGGCCGAAGGTTGCCCGTCACTCTATGTAGGAGAGAGCCCGAAAGAAATAACTGCCGCAAAAAATGCCGGGATGGCAGCAAAATTGTATGAGGCCCAAAAAGATGACTCTCTGGTAGAGGCTAAAGATGTAAAAGAGTTTATAGCACAAAATTATAAACGCGATTACGATCACGAGTGTCTTGAATAAAAGCTACTGCCCAGCAAGAGCACTCGCATGCTCTTTGCTTGGGCTTAGTTGAATCATTCTTAAATGACCGGCAATATCGATGTGGTATAATTTCTCTCCCTTCACATTGACAGCAGCATAATGCTCTCCCCATGGAGTTTCATTTTTTGCCGGTGTCCATTTTGCAACAATGTTTCCACTGATGGGTGAAAAACCAAAAATTCCATTGTCAGGTGATGGGTACCAAAGAATCTCTCTTTGAGGGTCATAGGTTAAACTAGAGAGCGCGTAGAGATCAGATTTCTTATTGATATCTTTAGCCGTTTGCTTACACCAAATTTTTTCTTTCGTGTCTATGTTAATTCCACAAACTTCACCGGACATTGTTGCGACAAAAACTAAATTTTCTTTTTCGGTTGCAATGAACAATGGAAGTGAGGCAATAGGAGCATTAAAAGGAATTGAAAAGTGTGGCTCACCATTATGTTTATTCAGACAGTAGAGAAGACCGACTGTTGAAGGAGTATAGATTTCTCCTAAGTTGTAGCAGACGTCATTTTTAGAGATTATTGGATGCCTGTCTCTTATACACATCTCCGAGCCCACGAGACGCTCAGTTATCTC
>CAXHHE010000144.1:0-8090 GCA_964016365.1 uncultured Bacteriovorax sp.
AATAGAGGCAAAGATAATGAGCGCGATTGCCATACACTGAACAAGCGAGAGACGCTCTTGTAGAAAAAATAATCCCGAGAGTGCTGCGCATACTGGCTCCAGGCTCAGAAGAATTCCAAATTCTTTTTTGGGAATGCGCTTAAGTGAATACATTTCCAGCGAGTATGGAATTGCGCTGGAAAAAAGGGCCACACCAAGACCAAACGGTAGAATGCTCCAGCTTAAAAAGCTCACACCCTGTGCAACGATTCCAACAGGCACAACAATAATGGCCGCAACAATCATCCCTACTGCTGACACCACTCCTGAAGAGTGATCCTTTCCTGCACGCACTCCGAAATGAATATAGAGCGCCCAAAAAAAAGCTGCGAGGAAAGCAAGAAATATCCCCAGCCCATCAATGGCATTTTGGATATCACCCAACGGAAGAATCAAAAGCACTCCGGCACTAGCAAGGAGAACCCAGAAGTAATCTAAAAGTTTTTTTGAAGACAGCACTGTAATTGTTAAAGGCCCGGTGAATTCAATCGCCACCGCAATCCCCAGAGGAATACGGGCGATCGCCAGATAGAAGAAGAGATTCATCAGCCCAAGGCTTCCACCGTAAAAAATAAGTTCTTTAAGATCAGCTTTTTGAAAAGTCGATTTCCACGGCTTCCAAATTGCCCCGAGAATAATGGCCGCAAAAAATAATCTCAGCGCCGATGTTCCCATCGCCCCAGCCACTGGAAAAAGATTCTTTGCCAGTGAAGCTCCTGATTGAATGGAAACCATTGCCAGGATGAGAACCAGGACAGGAAAAATAGTTGATTGTGGAGACATTATTTTTTTAATCATCACCGACTTTATAACTTAAGAGGTGTGATTATTATAGCAGTTCTTTTTCCAAAGTGAGGAGTTTCTCTTTTACCTTCAGGCCCCCGGCATAGCCGGTAAGTGTGCCATTCCTTCCAATCACTCGATGACAAGGAATGATGATGCTAATGGGATTTTTCCCATTGGCCGCACCTACGGCCCTCACCGCCTT
This sequence comes from uncultured Bacteriovorax sp., assembly GCA_964016365.1. Lineage (GTDB taxonomy): Bacteria > Bdellovibrionota > Bacteriovoracia > Bacteriovoracales > Bacteriovoracaceae > Bacteriovorax. Next base: position 1,028 of record CAXHHE010000144.1, read on the forward strand.
AATATTTTTTATTTTTCTGGCGATATCCGTATAGGTACAAGTCTCACCGTAAGGAATTTTTAACAGCGCTGACCAGACACTCTTTTGAAACGCAGTTCCCTGTAGATCAAGCACAATACTGAAAGTCTTACGTTTTCCTTCAAGGTATTCGGACAATTCTTCTACTGTCTTCTTAAGCAGTGGATGTTCACTTAAATCTTTTGCATAAGGAACATCTTGTTTTTTCCAGAAAGCTCCTCTGAGCCCCTTTTCAGAGACCACCAGATAAATGGGACCAACTGCTGAATGAAATTTCCATTGAAGTAATTTTGTTTTCATAAAGAGATTGTACGTGAAGAGAAAGGATTTGAATGGCGGGATTCGGACCTGGACAAAAAAAAGGCCGGCGCATAAAGCGCCGGCCGTATTTCAAACAATTACTTGTTGATGACTTTTTGGATCCATTCTTGTCCGTAAGCTACGTTAGAATAGATGCCGTATTTCTTAGCTCTGGCACAACCTTCTCCAAAGCTTACAACTCCAATAAGAGTTTGCTTCTTAGACACTTCATCTTTTACGATAAGTGGTCCACCTGAATCACCTTGGCAAGAATCCTTCCCACCTTGATCGTATCCAGCTGCGATCATCGATTCGTTGATTGCTCCGTTGTAAGCTTCGCGAGCGTTTGCTCTTTCACGGCTTACAAGTGGAACGTCTACCATTCTCATCACTGATGGCTGGCTACCGTTTTCACGAGTTACACCCCATCCAAGAACTGTAGCTACTGTACCTTCTTCTAAACCACCTGATGTTTCAAGGTTAGAATCTGCCATTTCGATTTTTGAAAGCTTAGTGTTTTCGAAATCGATTGGAGTTGCAAGTTCAAGAAGAGCGAAATCATTTGAGCTCTTTGAAGATGAATATTCCGGGTGAACGTATGACTTTAAAACCTTAAGTTTCACTCTGTCTGAAGCGTATAAGCTAGTGCTTCCACCAGTTACTGCGCGAGTAAAAAGCGGCTTACAGTGAGCAGCTGTCAAAATCCATTTAGCGTCGATGATGCTACCAGCGCATCCACCGCCAATGCTTACAATAAAAGAAGCATCAGTTTTTGCATCAACTTCAACTCCACCAACAATTCTAGGTACTACCTTTAAAGCTGGAAGGGCCGCGTTTGCAGACGTCATTGTCAGAGTTGCGAGCATAAGGAAAATCATTTTCATATTTAAACTCTCTTGGTTTGAAGTGGTTTATAAATTTTTATAGTTTCCCTACCCTCTGACAAGCGACGATTTTAGATGTGATTTAAAGTTAGAAAGAGGCGAAACCTTTCACTCGGGTATTACATTCTCTTACTTTTCTCTCCTTGACCGTCAAAAATCCCTCGGGCAACATGGACCTTCATGGAGGTTTACTATGGGCAAACAATCTTTTCTTACGAGTCGTCCTCATCCCTGGCATGGTATCCAGATTGGTAAAGACGCCCCAAAAGTGGTGAAGGCCTATATTGAAATCGTTCCCAACGATGCTATTAAATACGAAATCTGCAAGGAGACGGGTTATATCAAGGTTGATAGACCCCAGAAATTCTCCTCTCTTCCTTCTGTTCTTTATGGATTTGTCCCACAGACCTACTCTGCCGAGAAATCAACGGCCCTCTCTAAAGTGGCCACGCATGGAGATGGAGACCCGGTAGACATCTGCGTCCTTTCAGAACTCTCTATCGAGCGAGCTGACATCATTATGGACGTCAGAATTATTGGAGGGATTAAACTGATTGATAATGGCGAAGTCGACGACAAGCTGATTGCTGTTTTAGATGGCGACCCTTTTTATGAAGGCATCCACGACATCTCACAAATCCATCATGTCATCGTCGATCGCATGAGACACTACTTCTTAAGTTATAAAACCATCCCCGGCGAGCCTCCAAAAACTAAAATTGAAAGCGTCTATGGACATGAAGAGGCCTTCAAAGTTATCCAGGCAGGAATGGAAGATTACAAAAATCACTTTAATTAATCAGCGTAACTTCTGATCTCTGAATTATGAAGCCTGCGGTAGAGATGAGAGCGATTTAAGTCTTTGTGAGACTTAAGCCCCATGGCCCCGAGCATTTCAGCGACAATTTTAAGCGTTTCCTGATGATAGTTTTTCACTCTCAAACGTTTACTTGGCACATGCAGGCCCTGAGCAAGGTCTGGGTTTTGAGTGGCAATTCCGGTCGGGCAATTATTAGTGTTGCATTTTAAGGCCTGGATACATCCCAATGCTAAGAGCATTGAACGAGCACTATAAACTGCATCGGCCCCCAGGCATAAAAGCCTGACGAGATCAAAGGCCGTCGCCACTTTTCCTGTCGCAATGATTTTGATTTCATCCCTTAGGCCTGCTTCCTGCAATTTATCGGCGACATAAATCAGAGCATCTTTCCCCGGAGTTCCGATGTGATTTGAAAACTCCAAAGGTGCTGCCCCTGTTCCACCTTCAGCGCAATCAACGACGATAAAATCCGGATAAAGCTCGAGCTTCTTCATACTGTCAATTAATCCATCAAACTCATGAGCATGCCCTAAGCACATTTTAATCCCGATAGGTTTTCCTCCTGAAAGCCCTCTGAGCCTTTGAATAAACCTGATCATCGATTCAGGATCGTGAAACGCGGAGTGCCCCGGAGGAGAAATAACATCCTTACTCATGGGTACATTTCTGATCTTTGAAATTTCTTCCGTGACTTTTCTCGCCGGTAAAATTCCACCGTGCCCCGGTTTTGCGCCTTGAGAAAGTTTAATTTCAATCATCTTCACTTCAGGTCTTAGGGCATTGAGCTTAAAGTAGTCAGGATCAAATTTTCCTTCTTCATCTCGGCAACCAAAATACCCGGTTCCAATCTGCCAGATAATATCTCCCCCATTTTTTAAATGATGTGGAGACAACCCACCTTCTCCTGAGTTGTGAGCAAAACCTCCATCACTGGCCCCACCATTGAGAGAAAGAATGGCGTTTTTTGAAAGCGAGCCATAACTCATGGCCGAAATATTTAAAAGCGACGCTGAGTAAGGCTGCATACAAAGCTTGCTGCCAATTTGTACTCGCAATGACTTTGGGTCGATATGGGTTGGATAAAGAGAATGTGTGACAAACTCATAACCTTCTTCGTAAAAATTTTGTTGAGTCCCAAAAGCAATAGTGTCCACCTGCTTTTTTGCCCTCTGATAGACAATGGATCTGGCTTCACGGCTAAAAGGTCTTCCCTCTGTGTTGGATTCAATGAAGTATTGATTGATCTCAGGTCTGATTTCTTCCAAAAGGTAGCGCAAATTCCCTACAATTGGATAATTCTTTTTAATTGCGTGGGAGTTTTGCCATAGATCTCTTAGTCCCACGATGGCCAGCGGTAATAAAACAACTAAAAGAACCAGCGCCCATGGCATAAAAAAATAAGCGAAAACTGAAAGTGCAGAAACACAAACCAAATATAAGTAGAAGAACTTCTTCATAAAGATTCCTAAAAAGTTGTCTTAAAAATGTAGGGAAATAAATGGAGGTGACTGGGGTAAGAAATCCAGTCCTAACTATAGTGTGATAGTTTTTCTAGAAGAAATTTGAAAAAGTGAAGTGTGTCTCATGCTCATGGCCAGAGATATTAGCAGAATAATTTTTTAGGTCAACCGTAAGCTTTGACTCAATAAAATTATCATTTTATGATCCTTTTATGGAATTTGGGAAGCTAGAAAATATTGATTCCGTTGACTGGGCACTTCCGACAGAAGATCCGGGCAATGCTTCGAGGGTTTCTCCGGGGCATGATTTTACCCTGCGTTTTGGGTCCCCGGCCTGGGGGGCTAAACATTGGCTTGGTAAAATCTATCCTCCCAAAACACCACCTCAAGAATTCTTATATCACTACTCCCGCAATTTTAACTGCATTGAACTCAATACAACTCATTATAGAATTCCAGACAGTAAAACAATCACTGAATGGCTCTCGGCCACTCCCTCGGATTTTAAATTCTGTCCAAAGCTGCATAAAGATATTTCCCATGCCCGAAATGGCCTGGTGGATACAACTCTCCTGTCTCACTGGTGGGAATTCCTAAATGGCATTCAAAACAATCTTGGACCTTGTTTTATTCAACTCCACGAAATGTTTTCTTATAAAGATAAAATGCTTCTTTTTCGTTTTTTAGAAAACTGGCCTTCAGAGTTTAAGCTCTCACTTGAACTTCGCCACCCAAGTTGGTTTCAAAATGGAGTGATCCTTCCGCCACTGGCGGATTATTTAAATAGAAAAAACATTGGACTGGTTATTACCGACGTTGCAGGCAGGCGCGATGTTCTGCACTCCACTCTTTCGACAGACTGGACTTTGATCAGACTCATTGGCAATAACCTTCATGAAAGTGATGAAAGACGCCTTGGTGATTGGGCCTTAAGAATCAAAGAATGGCAAAAGTTAGGTCTTCGCGACTGCTATCTTTTCCTGCATCAACCTGATGATATAAAGACGATTGAATTTTCAACTCTCGCCGAAGAAGTCTTCACGCAAATGAGTTATGAAAATGTCCCGCACTTTAAACTCGAACAAAATTTAGATTTACTAAGTTTGATATAAAAAAGGCAGACCGAAGTCTGCCTTCTTTAGTTAAGATTGGATTTGCCCCATTCGCCCCGATTGAAAATCGTTAAAAGCTTCCTGGATTTCATTCATCGTGTTCATAACAAAAGGTCCGTATCCCACGATTGGTTCATTGATCACTTCTCCGCCTAAGAAAAGGATTTTAGCGTCTTCAGTCGCTTCGATCTCAAAAGTTGTGCCTTCAGTTTCAAGCACTGCGATCTCAGCGGCCTCCACCACTTTTCCCTCTGGAAGTTTAACATTCCCACTTAGCACTAAAAAAGCGGCCGTGTGATTTTCTGGAACTGTAAAAATTTTTTTATGACCTTTACTCAAACGGATGTCCCAAAGGTTCATCGGAGTAAAAGTCATCGCAGGTCCTTTGTGACCTTCAAACTCTCCGGCAATCACGCGCACACTTCCAGAACTAAAATCAATCTTTGGAATGTCGCCGTCTTTGATTCCCTGGTAGCGAGGCTTAGTCATTTTATCTTTCTTAGGTAAGTTCACCCACAACTGAACCATTTCAAACATTCCGCCTTTTTTAGCGAATTCTTTTCCATGTTTTTCAGTGTGAATAAGTCCACTCGCCGCCGTCATCCATTGAACATCTCCGGGACCAATAAGGCCTCCGCCGCCAGACGAATCTCTGTGTTCAACTTCTCCTGAGTAGACAATCGTCACTGTTTCAAAACCTCTGTGTGGATGCTCGCCTACACCTCTGATGTGCTCACTTGGAGCAAACTCATGAGGGCCGGCATAATCCATCAGCAAAAATGGTGAAAGATGGCGTGCCTGATTGTTGTAAGTGAACATTGATCTCACGGGAAAACCATCGCCCACCCAGTGAGACTCGTGACTCTTGATTGAAAATAACATTTTTTTCATAACATAATTCCTTCCCTGAGATAGATACGGGTCAGGGAGTCGCTTGAGTCTTTATTATACTAAATTTTTTGAGGCTTGATTAGAGAGGCTACAAGGAAAGACTTTTCGGCCTAATGGATAATCCGCCCTGACTTTTCAGGGCGGATATTTACCCTAGGGAATTAGAAGTGTTTTTTTACTGTGTCACAAACATACTGAAGTTCTTCAGTTGTAATGTAAGCAAAACATGGAAGGTTTAAAACCGCTTGAGAAATGTAGTGAGCATTTCCATTGTCGATTTTTCCAGCTAGATAAGCAGGAGCTCCCGATTGCATACTCATTGCTCCAGGATAGATTGTCCCGTAACCAACGTTTGCTTTTTTAAGTGATTCAATAAGTGCCGGTCTTAGAGCTGGATCAATCATCCCTACTGCACAGTAACCGTTTTCTTTTACATTTTTTGTCGCGCGAACTGGTTTGAATGGCAGACCTTTTAGAGCTTCTTCATAGAAGTTTACTGCATTCATACGGCTCTTAATACGAGCGTCGATGTGCTTAAGTGACATATTTAAAAATAGTGACTCGTAAGCTCCAATGCGCGAGTTCCATCCGATCATTCCGTGAGAGTAGTGATCAGTTCTTCCGTGGTTAATTAATGTTCGGCAGTTTTTTGCGTACTCATCGTTTGATGTGAAGATCGCTCCCGCGTCTCCAGAAGCACCAAGAACTTTTGCCGGGTAAAAACTTGTCGTTGCAATAACAGCTGTTCCAACAACTGATTGCCCGTCGATTTCTGTACCAAAACACTGAGCACCGTCTTCAATAAGAACAACACCTGCGTCTTTAGCAAATTTTCTGATTTCTACAGTTTCAGGAGTTACCCATCCGTAAAGGTGAACCATGATGGCCGCTTTAGGTTTGAATTGTTCTACTGCTTTTTTAAAAGTTGCAAGATCCCAGTGACAAGCTTCACGGTTAACGTCAACAGTAACAGGATTTGCTCCTACGTTAACAACCGCTTCAAATGTCGCCCAGAAAGTCATATCAGGAACAAGAACTTTATCGTTTTTTTCAACACCAACTGCACGAAGAGCAATTTGAATGGCATCCGTTCCGTTTGCACAACCAATGGCGTGTTTTGATTTTGTGTATGTTGCCAGGTTGCCTTCCATTTCAGCAACGATTGGGCCACCAACGAATTGAGTTTTATCAAAAAGTGAAGCCACACCTGCTAAAAACTCATCGCGGAAACCAGGCTCAAAACGATTCAAAGTAATAAATGGAACTTGTTGAATGCTCATATATATTCTCGAGGATAAAGTGTTAAATAACGCCTCAATTATCCAGTAGCTCCATCGAAGATGCAACCTCTCAAATCGGGATTTTTAATAACGCCGATAGTAATCGAGAGCTATTAGTGCGTACATTTTCTAAAAAGCCAGGCGTTTTTCAATGAATAATGAAAGTGCTTTAGTTTCTTCCACCGTCACACTCCCCGATCTTCCTTCTAAATCTCTTAGCCAGGCCACGCATCCAGTTAGGTCGGCAAGCTTAAAAGCAAGCTCGCGCGCCTCTGTCTCCAGCGCCACATCTCCGGCC
>CAXHHE010000145.1:0-8051 GCA_964016365.1 uncultured Bacteriovorax sp.
ACCAATCCAAAAGTCACAGTAGACTTCAAGCGCACACCCGCTTCAAAGAAGATGACTGTCACAAAGTTCTGCACTCTTTAAACAATAAAAATCATTCAAAAGCCGGAGTCTTTTTGTCAAAGAAGAGACTCCGTCAATTTATTTACACCTGCTAACAAAAACTTTCATTCGCAACAGATATATTGCTAATCAGTTTCAATCATTGCGACCATAAAATACAAACATAAATCAAGGATGATATATGAATTCGAAACTATTAGTTGTTTCATTATTCTCGCTCGTTTTCTCTTTCTCTGCTCATGCGACACCATTTAACGGTTACATCGTAAAAGTTAAAAAAGGTTCAAACTTTTTATCTAGCAAAGCGATCTCAACTTACGGACAAGTGACAAAAACTGCTGATACAGGATTTGGGACATTTGCTCGTCTGGAAACGAATCAAGGTCTTTCAGATAAAGCTATGCAGACACTTGCTAACAACCCGGACATCGAATACATCGAGCCGAACTACATCATCTCGCTTGAGAGTGTAAAAGGTGAAGCTCCAAAGGACGCTTCTTTCTCTAAGCAATGGGGTCTATCTAACAATGGTAAAAACGGTGGGATCTTCTCTCCAGGTGTTGCTGGTGAAGATATCAATGCGATGAAGGCATGGGACATCACAAAAGGTGCAACTGGTGATAAGACGATCAAGATCGCAGTTATCGATACAGGTGTAGAATACACTCACCCAGATTTAAAAGCTCAAATGGACATCAACCTTGCTGAGCTTAATGGAAAACCGGGCGTTGATGATGATGGAAACGGATACGTAGATGATATCTACGGATACGATTTCGCGAATAAAGATGGTGACCCAGCTGACGGACACGGACACGGGACTCACTGTGCGGGTGTTATCGGAGCGAGCCACAACAACATCGGAGTTGCAGGAGTGATGGCCAACGTAAAAATCGTTGCGATTAAATTTCTTTCAGACAAAGGTTCTGGAGAAACAATCGATGCAATCGCAGCTATCGACTACGCTATTAAAAGAGGCGTAAATGTAATGTCGAATTCATGGGGTGGTGGAGATAAAGAACAATCACTTCTTGATGCCATCACTGCAGCTGAGCAAGCAGGGATTACTTTTGTTGCGGCAGCAGGAAATGAGTCAAACAATAACGATTCAACTCCAAGCTATCCGGCAAACTACGACGTTTCAAACGTCATTTCAGTAGGGTCTTATACATCTGCTGGAGCGAGATCAAGTTTCTCTAACTATGGCCTAAAGACTGTTCACGTAACAGCTCCAGGCTCGACGATCCTTTCAACTTACAAAGGCTCATACGCTAACCTTTCAGGAACTTCGATGGCCACTCCACACGTTTCTGGGGTTGTAGGGCTTCTTCTTTCAAAAGAACCGGGACTTACACCTGCTGAAATCAGAGAAAGACTGATTAGAACGTCAACTCAGACGGCTAAATTAAAGTCTTCTTCACTATCTGGCGGGCGTGTAGATGCTTACCGTGCTCTAATGAACAACTAGTCATTTGCCTAAAAATACGCTAAAAAGGGCCCATATATTATATGGGCCTTTTTATTTTTAGGACGACAGTGACAGAACAAAGCAGCAGACCATTTACCGTTAAAAAAAGTGTGAAAGAGGGCGACCCTCTTGTCATGATCGACTTCCTGGAAAAACACACAAAGCTTTCAAAGAGTGTTTTAAAAAAAGTTCTCAATAATGGTGGAGTCTGGTTAAGAAAGCTTAACAACTCAAAGAGACTAAGAACCAGAAGAGCGACAGCTGAACTCACTAATGAATCCCATGTAGAATTCTTTTTTGATCCTCGTTACCTTTCTTTAGAGGTTCCGGAGTCGCGCGAAGTTTTAGCACAGAAAGAATGGGGGATTTGGTATAAGCCACCAGGTCTTCTTTCTCAGGGAACAGACTTCGGTGATCATTGCAGTATTTTAAGACAAGTGGAAAAGGCCAAAGGGAAAGCTTACCTGATTCATAGGCTTGATCGCGAAGCACACGGGCTTATGGTTTTTGCTTACACTCATCATGCGGCCGGTTCACTTTCAAAGTTGTGGCAAAACAGTGATGTCGAAAAATTTTATAAAGTTGAAGTCGTAGGAAATATCCAAAAAAGATACCCATCAGGCGGCGAAATTAAATTCCAGATTGATGGGAAAAACGCTTACACTACATTTACTATACTGGAACAAAAAGAACACACGGCAATTCTTCTCGTGCAAATTCATACGGGAAGACTCCACCAGATCAGACGTCACTTCGAAGAGTTGGGTTATCCAGTTTTAGGCGATCCAAAATACGGAACAGGAAATAAAAATAGTGAAGGTATCCGCTTAATGGCCTACCAGTTAAAATTCACTGATCCACTTTCAAAGAAAGCGATTAATTTTGAATTATCAGACGTAGCTTTCTAATTCTGTTGCGGTAGAAAGCAATCAGGAAAACACACATACATGTCAGACCGATAGCAAGACCGATCCAAAGGCCGCGTGCCTCCATGCCATTTTTGTAGGCAAGGTAAGCCCCAATTGGCAGGCCGATCACCCAGTAAGAAAGAAGTCCTAAGATCATCGGTATTTTGGTTTCATTAAGCCCTCTCATGACACCTGATAAAACCACCTGTACACCATCCGGGATCTGAAAAATACCGACCCAGAATAAAAGTGCGCTTCCGTATAAAATAACCGGTTCATCTATAGTGGCCAATCCCATGACCTGGTTGGGAATTAAGAGATAAATCGTGGCGAAAATAACCTGAAGAATCAAAACAAGGGTAATAGACCCCAGGCTGTAGCGGATAATTCCTTCAAGCGATTTTTTTCCAAATTGCTCACCGACTAAAACTGAAATAGCGCCACCGAGGGCCAGTGGAACCATGAAGGTCAAAGAGGTGATATTGATGACTAAGCTTTGAGCGGCCCCGGCCACCAGGCTCATTCCACCAACTAAAACAGTGACAACTGAAAAAATCAAAACTTCACATAAGAGAGCAAAAGCTATCGGAGTTCCGAGCCTTAAAATTTTTCTGATAGATTCCATGTTTTGTTCAGCTTTAAATTCAGTCACAGACTTCATGTAAATAAAAACAGTAATGGCCATAAGAAAGCGACAAAGGAGAGTGGCGATGGCCGCTCCTTTGATGCCAAAGCCTTCAAAGCTGCCGTAACCAAACATGAAGAAGATATTTAAAAAGACGTTAACGACATTGTAGAAAAGAATGATCACATTAGGCGCATAGGTGTGTCCCTGGGCCTGTAAATAATCTTTCGTTGACTGAAAAACAAAGGCAGGAAAAAGTGAGACAGAAGTAATTTGTAGAAAGGTGATTACGTGAGGAACAATTTCCGGGGTCAGTTTAAAGTAGCCGATATAAAGATCAGCGAAATAAAGAATCGTGCTCAGAATGAGTGAGAGAAAAAAACTCACATAATAAGCATTAAAAAGGAGAGTTGGGTCTTTTTTTCCTTCGCCTTTAAGCTGCGAGGCCAGAGGTCCCGTGCAAAGAAGAATGCCCACCCCAATCATTAAAAAGGGAGAGAAAATCGTCGCGGCCACACCGATAGAGGCCACGGCCAGGCTGGAGTAGCGCCCGGCCACCATGATGTCACCTACACCAAATAACATTTGTCCGATCTGACCGGCGATAATTGGCAGGGAAAAAATCAAAATTTCTTTAGCTGTGGCGATATTTTTTCTTAGTGACATAGCACAGTAGTTTACAAACAATCTTTTACTATAGACAATGAAATTATATTAAAAGAAAGGATTCTTGAGTGGAAAACAATAAATCAGCTGTGCGCGAAGACAAAGCGGACATCAACTCGGCTACTTCGACAAAAAAAGGGCTTCAGGCCGTTATTGAAAATGTGTTTAGGCGCTTTTCAACACTAGGCTTCGTGCTATTTTTAGTTCCAATTGCAGTTGTTTTCATCTTTTGTATCGCGGTGGCACTGACCCCGGGAATTATGCTTTTTCAGTGGGCTTCAGACATCGTGGTGAACTATCCTTTTGTCTTAAAAGCATTCTGTTATGGATTATGTGGTGGTGGGGCCTTTATTGGTTTTATCTTCACTCTGATTTTCATTGTGCCGCTAATGAATGCTCCATGCCTGCCTTTTGTGAAGTCATATAGGGGAGCGTGGTTTTCGATTGAATCTATTCCTTGGTTCTATCACAACGCTTTAACTTACCTGGTTCGTTACACCGTTTTAGATTTTTTAACACCTTCTCCTTTAAATATCCTGTTTTTCAAGATGATGGGAATGAAGATTGGAAAAGGAGTTATGATTAACTCTTCAAACATCTCAGACCCATGTTTAATTAGATTAGGCGACTATGTAACGATTGGTGGCTCTGCTTACATGATGGCCCATTACGGGATGAAAGGATTTCTTATTATCGATAAACTTCACATCAAGCGTGGAGCGATGATTGGTCTTTCAGCAAAAATCCTTGGTGGCGTAACTATCGGTGAAAAAGCAGTGGTTGCTCCTAACACCGCGGTTCTGCCTAAAACCATTATCAAAGATGGTGAGAAATTTGGTGTACCTGTTTCTAACGGGTCAACGTCAGTGACTGAAGCTTCTTAAGATTATTTTACCGCTTTATACATCGAGAGCGCGCGCTCTCGTTGCTCTTTATAAGCAACAATCGGGTGAGGATAATCTCGTCCGACAAAACATCCAGCTGCGGCCTGTTCCAGTGGAGTAGAATCGTGTGGATGATGGATTGTTTTGCTGGAAAAACCGGCAAGCTCCGGACACCACATTTTGATGTAATCACCTTTAGGATCAAATTTTTCAGATTGGTTATAAGGATTAAAGATCCTGAAGTAAGGCTGAGCATCGACACCTGTTGAGGCACTCCATTGCCAACCACCATTGTTGGCGGCCATATCGTAATCGAGAAGTTTTTCAGCGAAGTATCGCTCACCCCAACGCCAGTCGATTAAGAGAGTTTTTGTTAAAAATGAGGCCACAACCATGCGCAATCGATTATGCATCATTCCGGTGGTGTTTAAACACCTCATGGCCGCATCGACTAACGGATAACCGGTTTCTCCATTACACCATTTTTCAAAATCTTCTTTTTTCCCTAGCCACTTAATTTGATCATACTCAGTTCTAAAGCAGTGAGTGTCCACTCCAGGGTAAGCGTCGAGGATCATCTGATAGAAATCGCGCCAGATAATTTCTGAAAGCCAAGTTTGATGTCCTTCTGATTTTTTTTCAATAGAGGCGCGGATCATATCGCGGATAGAAAGATTGCCCATGCGAATGTAAGGTGACAAGAGAGAAGTTCCGTCAATAGAAGGAACGTCTCTTGCCGTTTTATAATCTTCAATGCGGTTTTTAAAATTTTTAAGACGTCTTTGTGCTTCTAAGGCTCCACCTTTTAAAGCGGATTCAGTTTCCACGAAACAAATATCATAGTACCAGTTATGCTCTAAAATGTTCTTCGAGTTTTTATAATGGGCCAGTTTCTTTAAGTCGCATTTATATTCCGGGATGCGGGATTCTTGAGCGTGAAAAATCTCCAGCCATTTATTTTTATAAGGAGTAAAAACTTTATATATTTCCTGCTGGCCGTTGAGCACCTCTTTTTTCTCGAAAAAGACATGATCTTTATAATTAAAAACGTGTATGCATTTTTTTAATAAGTGTTTTTCTACTTTTTGATCTCGCTCTTTGGCATAAGGTTCATAGTCGCGGTTGAAAAAAAGGGCCTCAATTTTAAAATCTTCGATAATTTTGGGAATTTCCTCTACTGGATTTCCATAGCGGACAATGAGGCTTGAGCCGTGTTTGTTTAAAGTGGATTCAATTTCTTTTAGCGAGTCCATGATGAAGGTGACCCTGGAGTCATTTTTGTTGTGAAGTTTTTCAAGAATATTGCTATCAAAAATAAAAGCAACATAAGTCTCATCTGAATTCTTCAGCGACTCTGAGAGAGCATAGTGATCATGTAGTCTTAAATCGCGCCTTAACCAAACCAGGGATTTTTTCATTTTTATTTCTTCTTTTTGTCGAACATTTTTGCAAAGGCCTCTTCGATTGTCGGGTATTGGAAAGTAAACCCTGCTTCAGGAAGTCTTTTTGAAACCACGGCCTGTGAATCCAAAATAACGGAAGACATTTCTCCGAAAGCAATTTTAAGTGCGGTCGCCGGAACTGGTATTAGTGTCGGCTTATGAAGAGCATCCCCCAGCGCTTTAGTGAAGTGAAAATTATCGACCGGGTGAGAAGTTGAGCCATTGTAGATACCACTGTAGCGATCGTCTGCGGCGGCCTTTACATAAAGGTCGACAAGGTCATCAAGGTGAATCCAGCTCATTACGTGATCGCCCATTCCGATGGGGCCTCCCAGACCTAGTTTGAAAGGAGGAAGCATTTTTGCCAGAGCGCCCCCATGGGCCTCAAGGATAACGGCCGTGCGGATAATGACTGTGCGCTTGCAATTTTTTAATGTATGAGCGGCCGCTTCCCAGTCTTTGCAAAGGGTGGCCAGGAAGTTGTTGGCCACTTTAGAGTCCTCTGTAAGAGTTTCGTTAGTGTTAACCGGATAGATCCCTACAGCTGAAGCAGAAATAAAAAAGTCCAACGGAGCGCTACGGTTCTGGTTAATGACACTTGTTAACTGGATCGTTGACTCGACTCGTGATGAATGGAGTTTCTTTTTTTGCTCAACACTCCAGCGTTTTGCGGCGATGTTTTCGCCCATTAGGTTGATGACTCCATTTATTCCGGAGATGCTCTCTATAGGAGGAGGAGTTGAAGAGTCTTGCCATGAGAAGGCCTTCACATTTGGGTGGTTAAAAACAGGGGGGAGGTGGGAGGTGTTTCTTGAGAGGATATGCAGCTCGTGCCCTTCATTAAGAAGCTTCTCGCTCAGTCTCGTCCCGACAAAGCCTGTGGCACCGGTGATTAGTATTTTCATCTTGATCTCCTCTTCGAAAGTTCTTTTTGTCGCTTTTTAAACAATTCTTGTGCAGTTTCTTAGATCATTATAGTTTTATGTTATATTTTTACTAGAAGGACGATGTTATAATTGAGTTCGACATTTTCTAGACGCGAAGGAATTAAATTGGTCAGTACTACTTACACTATTCAAATGGCGTCTAAGCTCTCGGGGGTTGGTGTCCACACAATCAGGGCCTGGGAAAAGCGCTATAAGGCGCTAGTGCCCATCCGTGATGCCTCGGGGCACAGGACCTATTCAAAGACAGATGTTGAAAAGCTGCAGCTTTTAAGTGAATTGTGTTTGCTTGGTTACACTATTTCAAAGGTGGCCCCTTTATCTATTCCAGAACTCAAGGAATTGCTGATTGATTTGGGTAAGTCGGAGGAAAGTCTTGAGCAGGCCGATTTCAATTTAGTTAATGAAGTGAAGTCATCAGTTGACTCATCCCAGTCAATGGCCATTTTAACTTTTGCTTTAAAAAGTTATAAATTAGATATCATTTCTCTGGAGCTCACGAAGCTAAAGCAAACGCTTTCACCGCGCGATTTTGCTCTGGATATACTACTGCCTCTTTACCGCTTAAAGCAGGAGTGTGTTTCTTCAGGGGAGTACACGTCGACTCATGCAGAGGCCTTGCGTGCACTTTTAAGATTTCATTTAGGGCATCACTTATTTCACTCACCGGCCAAAGAAAAAAGCAAAGTGCATATTCTGATTAGTGGAATGGAAGGGGATCTGCAGGATATCGAGTTGGGAATCATGGGACTGCTATGTAGTCATTATGGGCTGCCTTACACATACCTGGGAGCAGATATTAGTTATGAAGCTCTCAGCGAAGTGGCCAAGGCACTTGAAGTAAGCACTGTCATTCTTGGGCCAACTAATGTGCTGGCACAATTAGGGAAGGGGCATTTCCAAAATTACGTTGAAAAACTTTTGATGAAATTAAATCCTGCCGTTGAGTTAATTGTGGCCGGAAAATCTGAGCTTGAGATGGAAAAGATCTCATCAAAGCGCCTTAATGTTTTTAAATCCATCAACGCTGTTGATGAGCATCTTTCAAATATCG
>CAXHHE010000146.1:0-8006 GCA_964016365.1 uncultured Bacteriovorax sp.
ATATTTTTCAAAGTCACATGCTGTGAAAGAGGAACTTTAATTTCTGAATACTGATGAATGAGTCCAGGAACAAGTAGCATTGCTTTTTTTCTTGTGACGATGGCCCTTGGAAGATCAATGCGACAGAGATCATTACGCAAAAGATCGGCAATCATAAACAACTCGCCTTCACTCTTCTTATCCAAGACTAATTCTTTCCAGAGACTTTTAATTTCTCTGGGATCATCAGTATTTCGTTTCATTGTGCCTTTAATGGGCATAGTTGAAAGCATTCCGCCTTCATAACGGAATAAACACTCTGGTGAGTTACTTAAAAAAAGCTGCTCGAAGTGTTCGATGTAAGTCGCAGAAGCAAAAGCTCCACGCTTCTTTGGGTCTTTCCATAAGGCCGAAATAAAATCTTCCGCCTCGATATCATCTTCAAAGTCGTATGTGTATTCACCTGTCAGGTTAAACTGATAACAATTGCCCTCTGTCAGCTCTTTATGGCCCTTCTGGAATTGTTTTTCATAATCGTGGTAGTGAGGAGCAGACTTAAGTGAAAGGATGATTTTCTTGTGGTCTGGATTGATCTGGAGTTCTTCTCTATTTGTGTATTCGATATCAATGGCCAGAAGATCAGTGCTCATGATTTCTTCTGAAAGATTTTCAAAGAGAAAACCAAGCTCATAAAAAAGATGAACCACACGTTTTTCAATCGGATGCTCTGCTACCGGAAAATTTAAAAGTGATAGCCATCCTTCAACTGCAAACTCGTGAGACTCGCCAGTTAAGAGATCAATGTAATGGTCTTTGTAATACGCGCGCGCCTCTTTAGCCCCGCTTAACATTAGCAGTGAATCTTTATACGGAAAAACTGTATAGAGATTATGGTCCGTCACGGTGAGCGAGGTTTTCAAAGCTTGTGTAGGCACCAACCCACGCAAGTTTTGCCGTTCCAATTTCCCCTGCACGGTTTTTACCTACGATGATTTCGGCAACACCTGGCTCTTTTGTATCCGGGTAGTAAACTTCATCGCGGTAAACGAACATGACGATATCCGCATCCTGCTCGATTGCTCCAGATTCACGAAGATCGGCAGTTGTAGGACGTTTGTTTGGACGGGACTCAACACCACGGTTAAGCTGAGACAGGGCGATAACCGGACAACCAAGTTCCTTGGCCATGGTCTTTAACCCTCTCGAGATCTCGGCGATCTGCTGCTCTCTTTGAAGAGACTTGTTGGTAGAACCCATTAGCTGAAGGTAGTCGATAACAATCAGACCAAGACCTTGGTCAGCTTTGATTTTTCTACACTGCGATTGAATATCAAGGATTGTGGTATTCCCTGAATCGTTAATGAAAATTGGAAGCGCTGAAAGCTCTTGAGTTGCTTTAGCAATACTTCGAAGGTCAGTATCCAGGAAGGCCTTCTTACGAACGCGTTTTGAATCCACCTTCGCTCGACCTGTTAGTAATCTCATTGAAAGTTCCGTCGCTAACATCTCGAGAGAGAAGATCGCAACAGGAAGTCCTGATTGTAGACATGAACTGATCGCCACGTTCAGTGCCAGAGAGGTCTTACCCATCGCTGGACGGGCAGCTAAAATAATCAGCTGACCTGGCTGCATTCCCAGAAGAAGTTCATCGAGACGAGGATACCCCGTCGAGAGCCCTGAGATTTCTCCCATGATTCTTGTAGTGTCTTCCAGTTCTTTTAAGTTTTGTCTTAAAGTGGCATTGATCTTAACCATACCGCCAGTTTTGGCTTCGTTGGTAAGCTTGAAGAAACTCGATTCAACATCCTGGATAAAGTCATCAGCTTCACCTGTATAACTCATCCCCATCTGCACCACTCGCATGGCCGTTTTGATGATCTCTCTCATCGACGCTTTATCTTTGACGATTTTTGCGTACTCATAAACGTTGGCCGATGAAGCCTGGTCTTCTGTTAAACTCGATACAAAAGATTCACCACCTACTTCTTCCAGCTTTCCTTTGTCTTTGAGCTTGTTACAAACAGTAACGAAGTCAATCGCACGGTTGGCTAAAGAAAGATCGGCAATGATATCGAAAACGATCCCGTAACGAGGATCATAGAATTGAGAGGAATTGATTTTAAGGTTGGAGATCTCATCAAAGACTGAACCATCGATAATTAAACAGCCTACTAAGGCCTTTTCGGCCAGTAGATCGTGAGGAAGTTCATTGTGTTGATTCATTGAAGCCATGATTGCTCACCTCAAAAAACAAAGAAGGACCTCATAACGAGGTCCCTCTTATTATAACATCTTTTTAAGCAGAAATTAAGATCTTAGAAGTTTATCAACTTCCATTTTTAATCTTTGCTCTTCAGTCATTTCAGCAGCAGGAGTTGCAGACTCACCAGCAGCTTTTGCGTCAGCAGCAGCTTTCTTACGAGCTTCAGCAGCTTTTAGAGCTTCTTCTTGAGCAAGTTTTAGTTCTTCAGCTTGCTTAGGATCGATAGCAACTTTTACTTTGAAAGTAGCTTCGATATCTTGGAAGATTTTAGCTTTTGCAGTGAAAGTACCAAGACCTTTGATTGGTGCATCTAGGTGAATTAGTCTTCTTTCAACAGTTAGACCGCGGTTTTCTAGTTCTTTAGAAAGCTCAGCGTTTGTAACAGTTCCGAAAAGTTTCCCAGAAGCTCCAACTTTCTTGATAAGTTCGATGACTAGACCTTCAATTTTCTTTTTAGTTTCGTTAGCAGCATCTCTTTGAGCTTGGATTTTCTTTCCAAGGCTTTTTTGTTGAGCAGCTAGTAGTCTCTTGTTTCCTTCGTCAGCAACCATTGCAAAGCCATTTGGTACTAGATAGTTTCTAGCATGACCAGCTGATACGTTAACGATCTCTCCGATGTTCCCTAGAGTAGGAACTTTTTCAGTTAAAATAACTTTCATATAGTATCTCCTTCATCTTTTTTTGAATTTGTAAAAAATCTTCTAAAATCGAACCATAAATCAAATATGCCTAAGATCGCGAGGAACTTAGACGCTAGAAGAAATGTAAAAGCAATAAATAGAGTCTTAATAAATCCGCCGATTCTTAAAAACTTCAGGAAGTCGTTATAGACTCCAAAACCCTGGAACAGATAAAAAACGCCAAGACAGTATAAAAGGTTTCGACCAATTACTTCTGACTCTTTTGGAAGTCCGTAGTCAGCCCCTAGCCATAAAACCAGAGAAAGAATTAACGGGTACACAAAAAACTCAGGTGCCTTGAAATAAGTCAGGTCGCGCAGACTGTATTTATAAACGGCCTTGTATCTCCATACGATGGCGTTGCGAAGAGTAACATACAAGCTCACCCACAAACCAAAATAAGAAACACAAAAAACAATCAAAGGAAGCGAACTGTAGATGTCATTCGTTAAAGCTTCTGGCTTATTAACAAAATCATCAAAGGCCCTTTCTTCATCTCCAGAAACTTCTGAAGACTCTTGTTTGCTTTTTTTAAGCTGCGATAAAACAGACGATACATACTGACTGATTTCGCTTTTTAACCCTGTCGGGCTCAACCTGTCGTAAGCTACTACTAAAGATCCAGAGATGATCACAAGGATCAGTCCCATGTAGATCAATCCTTTTACCGGATTGATGTTTCTCAGGACAATCTCAGCCGTTACTAGTGCATATAAAAAGGCCGATCCATAGTATCCCACTAGTGCCGGTGGAAAACCTTTCACAGTTAATGAAAGACCCCAAAGCAGCGCCATTGAAAAAGCTCCTAAACCAAACCCGATTAAACGGCCGTAAAGAAGAAATGCAATAGCTAGTGGAACTGAAGCAAAAATACTCATTGGACCAAATGAACAAAGCGCAATAGTCATGATCGCCAAAAACAACAGTTTTGGAACTGAAGCCTGTTGATCAAAGATCTGTGAGGTTTGTTCGACTTTAGTCATCGCTATTACTCTAACTAAGCTCTATCAGCTGTACGGTTAGATAGGTAGCTTGAAATCCCAAGGTTTCTAGCGTGCTTAATAGCAGCGTTAGCAAATCGTTGGTGTTTTCTAGAGATACCTGAAACGCGAGCTGGAGAAATTTTTCCGAACTCAGAAACTAACCAGTTCCAAGTTTGAGGATCTTTCCAGTCAGCTTTGATTTTCTTAGCTGTAAACCAGCAAGACTTTCTCTTAGCGAATTTACGACGGTCGTCTTCCATATCTTCGAATCCTGACTCATCGTCGTCTTCGTTCTTGTTATCAAGAACTGAACCACGGTGTGTTTTCGAAAGTGGAGACTTGAAGTTCTTCACTAGAGTTTCTTTTTCTTCATCAAGACCGATGTTGAAGATAGCTGTACGAAGAACGCCTTCATTGATACCAAAACGACGAGTTAACTCAGTGTTAGCTTGTGTGTTTGATTTGTACATGAAGTAATGGAAGTGTCCGTGACGAGCACCGTTTGCGTATGGTTGAGCAAGAGCAAGTCTTCCCCAATCGTCTGCGATAAGAACTTCACCATCGAAGCCTTTAAGTGCGTCTTTCACGATCTCTGCGATCTGTGCGTGAGCTTCAGCGCCAAGCTCCGGCTTTGTCACTACTGACAATTCATAAATCATAAATCCCCCTGGACTAATAAAAATTAGGTCCTGACCCACCATGGGCCAGGACGAGTATGTTTTTAGACTGAGGAATTTAACACTAAAGGTGCGACATAGGAAGGAATTTGAGAGTGATTTCCTTAGATGGGCTTGTGCACAAAAATACGTAATTGTACTGAGTCTTGTCCGCTAGGGTTTCTGGAAGCAGAGGCACACACCCAGAAGGAATCCCGATCGATAGTGAAAGTGGCCTAATAAACCCATTATTCTCAGTATCTACCATACTATACAGGCGCTCTCCGTAGATCAGAGTTGAATTGATATAGACCCCAGGACGGCCTTCTGAAAGGATTGGAGTGATCGTTTCTGAGAAGCTCTGGCCTGGAAAACTTGAGTCACGGTAGATCGGAAGTGAAGCTTTTTTGCCGTTGTCACGTAGCACCGTAAGGCTCGAGCGGCTTTCTACTAAATAAGTTTTAGCGCCATTTTCAGCAAAAGTGGCCGTTAAAGCGATCACTGGGTTTTCCCAATCTTCGTTTAAATGCTGAATTGATCCGATTTCGTGATCATTTTTCACCAGGAACTCTGCCGTTGCTCTGTTGAGTAAAGTTGTAAAAATCGCTTCATCAGTCACGTTGCCGTTTTTCGAATCGATAATTGGGTAAATCAGCGACTGATCAACAGCTTTTTCCGTCGATAAACTTGAAAGCTTTGAAAAATTATTTCCTTCCAGTGAGATCGTCGCCTGGTGAAGTTGACCGATACCATCTTCATCTACAACAATCAGTGACCTGATCACACCATTTCTCGACTCTTCCATCGTTTGTGGGAATGGTTTTAATAAGTAAACTGACTTCGT
The DNA here is from genome assembly GCA_964016365.1 of uncultured Bacteriovorax sp. Lineage (GTDB taxonomy): Bacteria > Bdellovibrionota > Bacteriovoracia > Bacteriovoracales > Bacteriovoracaceae > Bacteriovorax. The sequence goes on from CAXHHE010000146.1 coordinate 5,406, forward strand.
ATCAAATGTTCCAAGGATGCCCATTTCTTTGCGAAGAGCGGCCATCATTTTTACTGAGTCCACTACGCGAAGTTCGATCTCAACTTTTTTATCTGTCACTTTTGGATTCAGATAGAACTGGTGAGACATCGCTCCGATCACGCGCTCAGAAATCTGTTTTGAGTTATCAGCTTCCGGCATTGTGTACGAACGGTAAATTGAAGGAACAAGAACATTTCCAAGTGTAGGGTTCTTCACCTTAATCCACTCAAACTTCTCCATTCCACCATCAATCGGTAGACCTTCAAAAGTTGAAAGGGTCATCGACCATGTCGAGTTTTCTTTAAACAGTGGGTTTAGTTTTTCATCAAGAATATAGAACTGAAGTTCATCTTTCTTGTTTGAAAGTGTGTAGATGAAATAATCCAGCTTCCCGTCCATGTTGATGTCTTGGCGGTGGATTGAAAGCACCTTGTTTACTTTTGGAAGAGTGATTGTCTTCACCGTAAACTTTCCACCTTCACTCGTTAACAGAGACACAACTGAAGCGTTTTCAGTTTGCTTTAGTTTTTCCTGGTAAAAATACTCAGGGAAAGCAATTTGTCTGTGTTTATCAAAAACGCGAGTCATTCTCGAAAGGCGTCTGTCTCCACTGATAACGGCCATATCATCAAAACTTGCTTGACCAAGCGACTGACTGATTAAAGCGGCATCGTTATTTAGATTGCGGCTAAAAACTAAGCTTGTTGTATAAGTGCGATCATCAATCTGCACAGTCAACAGAATGTGTGAGTCCCCTGCCAGGTCTTGAATCAATCCGCTCACCGGAAAGCTCAATGATTTTTTGGCCTGGATGTTTTCTACGCTTACACAGTTTTGATCCAGCTCAATCGCCTTTGATCCTGAACGCAGGCACACGAGTCCTTTGTAATCAATGTTTGAAAGATTTTTTAATTCAAGATTAAAGGCAAACCTTCTGTCTCCTGCATTGAACTTAACTTCAGTCAGTCCTTTCATTAAAGGATTAACGAAAGCTTTCTCTTCTTCTTTAGAAGCAAGTTCAAGTAATGCCTTCATATCAAGAGAGCCAAACTTCACAAAACGCGAAGATGATTCTTTTGCCAGTTTCTTTACACTTCTAAAAAGCAGGCTTCTCACCTGGTCATTAGTTAATCCAGGGTGAAGAAGTTTTAAGTTTGCAAGTGCTGCTGTTACATAAGGAGCTGCCTGGCTCGATCCACGTTTTGTTTCGTAGTTTTTAATACGAAGAACACGCGACTCAAGAGCGCGCGGGTAAGTACTGATGATTGATTCACCTGGAGCGACGACGTCGACTTTTGATCCATGGTTCGTGAAATCTGTCAGGTCACCGCGGTTATCGATAGCACCAACGCAGATAACGTTTTCGTAACTACATGGGAAAGTCGGCAGGTCTTTATTGTTGTTTCCTGAAGCCGCAATAACGATAACATTATTTTGTTCAGCATAGTCGAAGGCCTGGCGAACTTTTGCCAGGTCAACTAGTTTTGGCCATCCCAGAGACAGGTTGATAACTTCTGCGCCATTTTTCACTGCGAATGTCATCGCATCAGCAATAACGTCAGTAATAACTTTTCCGTTATACACAAATCCGTTAACCGAACTGTTGATAACTTTTAAAGGCATGATCTTAATGCGTGAATCGGCCGCTCCGGCAATCCCCGTACTGTTATTTCTGTTAGCTGCGATTAAACCTGCCACGTGCGTTCCGTGACCAACATCGTCTGTAAGGATCGTGTTGTTATCTAGGTAGTTGTAACCGTAACAAGGACGATTGGCAGCATTGGTTGCTCCGGCACAAAGTTTTTCGTTGTACCAGATACGGTCTTTTAAATCCGGGTGTTCTAAATCCAGACCACTATCTAAAACGGCCACGATTAATTCTTTCTTTTCAGTCTTTATCTCTTTTGTGTCTACCCAATTGATATCCACACCGGGAAGACCTTTAACCTGCACGCGTTCCAGGTCAGAGATATTCTTTAAGATCACCTGAGCGCTATTTTCCAGCGCCCATTGTTTGTTATAAAGCGGGTCATTAGTCCCAGCGAGCGCTGTTAAGCTTTGAAGAACAAGTGTTGTAAAAATAATCTTTTTCATGAGGGCCACCTATAGTCCTTCGCGAATCCAGCCACCGCTGAATTCTCCGCCAGAAAGTCCTAATAAATCCTTCACAACGTCAAGTGGACCATTCCACTGTTTGCTGCCAATTTTTCCAATTGTGTTCGAGTATAGAGTGTCGTTTAACACTTCTGACTTTTCTCTGAAACCATCAATTGTTCCGTAGATGTACATACTGTCTTCACCAATCAGTTTCTTAAAGTCGTTGAAGTCCAGATCATCCATCATTTTTTCAAAAAGCTCGACACTACAATCGGCCATGGCCTCATCGTTTTTCGACTTTGGACATTTTTTAATTAAGCTCTTAAGCGACCACAGGTCTCCACAAACGGCGCTTCTCTTTCTGTTGTCGTCTTCTGAACACCATCTTTCTTTTTTGTACTTCACTTCTAAAGGTAAGATCTCTGACTCTTTAATTGAGTGCAGACGCTCGATCCCTTTGTTATAAAGGTTCATGTGGTAACC
>CAXHHE010000147.1:0-7979 GCA_964016365.1 uncultured Bacteriovorax sp.
ACAGGGAGATGAGAACTTTGAATACAAGAATGATGATGGAGTTGTTCTTCGCACTGAAAATCAAAAAGAACTTGAAAAAAAATTCTTAAATTCATTAGGACGCGCTGTCTGGATGACTTTTAAAATTGCCACTTTGGGATCGGCCTTAGCTTGTGTGATGGGCTTTTTGCTTTCATGGCCCGCTGCCAGAAAATTAAAATTTCCAAAACCTCTTTTTTACCTGGCAAATGGTATTCTCAATTTTTTCCGCTCCATTCACTCTCTGGTTTTTGGACTGATGCTCGTAGGGATTGTTGGCCTGGGACCGATGGCCGGTATCCTGGCGATAGCTCTGCATTCAACCGGGACATACGGAAAACTTTTTGCTGAGTCGATTGATTCGCTTGATCTTCTTGAAGCAGAAGCTTTAAGACTTAGTGGGGCGGGGCCGATTCAAACTTTCTTCCATGCAATCTGGCCCGAACTTTTACCTCAATTTCTTTCAACCCATCTTTATGTTTGGGAATACAATATCAGAGACTCCGCTGTTCTTGGACTGGTAGGAGCAGGGGGAATGGGATTACTTTTAAGTGATGCTGTCTCACTTTTTCAATGGCAGCGATTAGCGACATTGTTATTGTGCCTTTTTATTTTAGTCAGTGGGTTTAGTTTTATCAGCAATAAAATCCGACAGGATATTCTTGCATGAAAAACCTCATCGTCAATTTTAGTGGTGTTTCCTATAAAATCCCTTCTGGAGAAGAGATTCTTAAAAATGTTACTTTTGGTATTGAAGAGCACTCTTCTTTAACAATCATTGGTCATAATGGAGCAGGGAAATCCAGTTTGTTAAAACTCATCGTGGCTGATCGCTTTAGCTCACAAGGTGAGACTTTTGTTTTTGGACACAAGCTTAGCTCCCAAATGGAAAAAAAGGAAATTCAAGTGCTCCGCTCACGCATTGGTTTTATTCACCAGGGACTTCACCTGGTGGGAAGAAAAAATGCGCTGGAAAATGTTTTAATGGGTCGTTTGACTCACAACCATTCTATGAAGACATGGATGGGGATATTTAATTCAGAAGATTACGATAAGGCCTACGAAGCGATTAAAGAAGTCGGCATGGCCAATAAGGCCTTAGTCCGCGCAGATAAGCTCTCTGGCGGAGAAAGACAAAAAATCGCTATCGCCAGGGCCCTGGCCCAATCTCCTAGACTTTTACTTGCCGATGAACCGACAGCGGCCCTTGACCCAAGGGCCGCGGGGAATGTGGCAGAGCTTTTAAGTGAATTAGTGAGTAATAAACAATTGAGCTTAGTTACAGTTGTCCATTCATTGGAGCTAATAGAGAAACTTTCAGAAAGAGTTGTGATCATGAAACAAGGGCACATTTCTTTTGATGGGTCTCGAAATGATTTATCGGCCGAAGCTGTGGCCGGTTTTTACAACTTCCAGGAAATAAGATGAACACACCAGAGATGATTATCGACAAGAGTGCACGCCTTTTTTTATGTGGCGGCCCTTATAGCAATTTTTCTTCTTTAGAAGCTTTTTTAAAAGAAAGCGCTAAGGGCGATTACCGTTTTTGTCTTGGCGATATTGGAGGTTTTGGACCTCATCCAGACCGCTCAATTGAGCTTTTAAGAAATAACCAGGTCCATTGTATCCAAGGAAACTATGACCAGACGGTTGGCGAAGGTGAAGCCGATTGTGGTTGTGGTTACATCGACCCCATTGATAGAAAGTTTGCTCAGGTTAGTTTTGATTACACTCTAAAAAATACCAGCGATGCCAATCGTGCATGGCTAAGAAGTCTTCCAAAACATCTCAAGCTTAAATGGGGTGATAAAAACATCCTTCTTTGTCATGGCTCTCCAGATGAAGTTAATGAGTTTGTTTTTGAGAGTGAAACATCAGAAGAAAAAATTGATCAGTGGTTAAAAAAATACAATGTTGATGCTATTTGTGTCACACACTCCGGGCTTCCGTGGGTGAAAAAAACCAAACTTGGTCACTGGGTGAATGTCGGTGTTCTTGGAAGACCGGCCCATGAAGGACTTAAGCGCGTTTTTTATGCCAGCGCTTCTTTAGTTAATGGTGAACTCTCTTTTGAACTTCACCCCATGGAGTATGACCACACTGAAGTGGTGGCGGCGATGAGATCAGAAGGATTACCTGAAGAGTTTGTCCAATCACTCTTAATTGGAGAGTGGACGACCTGTGCGGCGATTCTTCCAACTTCAGAGCGAGCGGTAAAGAAAAAGTTTTAAGCTTTGATTTGGCGTTTAGCGTATTGGGCAAGACCATTCACAACAGACTGGTAGATATTGTATTCGATGAGTTTTTCTTCGCCGAAAACGGCCGCTAGTTTTTGTCTGATTAATTTTAATTGAGATGTCCCACCTGTTAAGCAGACTTGATTGACATCCTTTGGTGAAATGCCGGATTGAGTGAAAACTTCCATCATCGTTGATGTGATATTTTCAACTGTTGAAGAAATACTTTCTTCATATCCTTCTTTAGTGATTTTTTCAGAGATATCAATGCCAGGGTAAGTGTATCTAAAAAGGACATCATTCTGTCCTCCAAGCTTCACTTTCGTTTTTTCAATTTCATCAAAAACCGGAAAACCTAGTTGGCATTCAACCAGAGTGAAAAGTTGATTCATATGTTGCGTCCCATCCGAAGAAAGGGCGAATTTTTGAATGTGCTGGAGGAATTCCCATGTGTCTCGTTCGCGCAGGTGAGTGATGTGAGCAGGAGAGCAGATTTTAGTTAGAAGCTGTCGAGGGAAAGTCAGGACGTTGTTTCCACCAGGGATTTTGTATTCAAAACGAGACCCAAAATGAGGAGCAATAAAATCCCTCATCATCATCCCATCGAGAGCATCTCCCGCTTTGAAGATACCACTTAGACCCAGGATGTCGTCTTTAGAATAATTGCCGGTGTGAACTTTCATCAAGGTAAAATCAGATGTTCCTCCACCAAAGTCGGCAATCAGGATAATTTTTTCGTCACCGTTGGCAGAACTATAATCAAGACCGGCCGCAATCGGTTCCGGGCAAAAGAGAACTTCTTTAAAGCCTGCAATCTCTGCGGCCCTTTGCATTCTATCTTGTGCCAGTTGGTCTTCTGTTGGGTTGAGTGAGTAAAGAGCAGGACGACCTAAAACAATGCGCTCAACATTTTCGCCACACACTTTATTGGCGCGTCTTCTCATTTCACCCAAAAAGACTGCGACGATTTCAGATATGTTCATGGTCTTATTAAAAACAGTTGTGCCGCTATAATTACTTTCCGGAAGAAACTTTTTGACTGACCTGAAGAAGCGACCTTCACCATCGTTGTTTATGTATTCTTTAATGGCCTCTTTTCCAAAAAACCACTTATTGTGCTCTGGTGTATAAAGCAGAGAGCGCAAAACGAGTGCTGAATCCTGCTCCAGAGGAATAGGTGTGATTTTCCCGTCAGATGAGACGTGCGATAAGAGTGAGTTGGATGTTCCGAAATCGACAGCGTAATAAGACATTCTGGCAGTATAGCGCAAAAATAACTAATGTGCAAAAGCTCTTGATTTTAAAGGAATATTTTTTAGGGGCCACTGCTGGACGAGTGTCTTTTGGAGGAGTAAAATTCATCAGGAATTTAACTCCACTTTAGGACTTTTTATGCATCATAAATCAGTTGCGATCCCATATACCGGAACCAATCTTCTGGAAATTTCTTTACTAAACAAAGGAAGTGCTTTTTCTGAAAGAGAAAGAGCTGAGCTTCATCTTCACGGTCTGGTTCCACCAACTGTTGAAACAATTGAAGAGCAAGCAGAGCGCGTGAGTGCTCAGTACTCATCATTAAAAGATGACTTGGAAAAACATATTTTCCTTCGCCACCTTCAAGATGTGAATGAAACATTATTTTATCATTTTGTTGTAAACAATGTTCGCGAGATGCTTCCTTTAATCTATACGCCCACAGTCGGAAAAGCCTGCCAGCACTTCTCAAATATCTACCGTGCTTCAAGAGGTCTTTTTATCTCTTACCCGAATCGCGAGCGCATTGATGAAATCCTAAGTAATGTTACAAAAAGAAATGTTAAAGTTATCGTAGTGACAGATGGTGGACGCGTTTTAGGTTTAGGAGATCAGGGACTTGGTGGAATGGGAATTTCCATCGGGAAACTTTCTCTTTATACGGCCTGTGCCGGAGTGAGCCCTGCTTACACACTTCCAGTTGCTCTTGATGTAGGAACAGACAATCAGCAACTCATTAACGACCCTCAGTACATGGGATGGAGACATTCCCGCGTGACAGGGAAGGATTACGAAGACTTTATCGATGCATTTGTTCAAGCAGTTAAAAGACGCTGGCCGGATGTTTTATTACAGTTTGAAGATTTTGCTCAAACAAATGCGATGCCGATCCTGCAAAAATACCGCGATCAACTTTGCTGCTTCAATGATGATATTCAAGGCACAGCTGCAGTGACGCTGGGAAGTCTAATGGCCGCAGGTCGCAGTGTTGGAAAACGCTTAAGTGACCAGCGCATTGCTTTTTTAGGAGCAGGTGCTGCTGGATGTGGAATCGCAGAGAAGATTATCTCTCGTATGAAATACGAAGGATTAAGTGATAGTGAAGCGAGATCAAGAGTGTTTATGATTGACCGCTTTGGATTATTAACAGATCAAATGCCAAACCTTCTTGATTTCCAGGTGAACTTAGCGCAGAAGTGTTCAAATTTAGCTTGGGCAAAAGACCACAAAGATATATCTCTTTTTGAGACAGTTCAAAACGCGAAACCAACAGTGCTCATTGGTGTTTCTGGACAGCCAGGGCTTTTCACGGAAGAGATTATTAAAGAAATGTATGCCCACTGTAAAAATCCAATTGTGATGCCGCTTTCAAACCCGACATCAAGAGCGGAAGCTCTGCCGGTAGATATTATCCGCTGGACAGAAGGAAACGCATTAGTGGCAACAGGAAGTCCATTTGCACCAGTAGAGTACAATGGAAAAGTTTTTCCAATTGCTCAATGTAACAACTCTTATATCTTTCCAGGAATTGGTCTTGCCGTGATTGCATCGGGAGCAAAGAGAGTGACAAACAATATGCTTATGGCCTCAAGTGAAGCCCTTGCTGATGTTTCACCAATGGCACTAGGCCTTGGAGATGATCTTCTTCCGCATATCGAAGATATTGAAAAAGTATCTCGCGCAATTGCCTTTAAAGTTGGAAAAGTGGCACAGAAAGACGGTGTGGCGCCAGTGACATCAGATGCAGAACTCTTGGCCGCTATTGATGAAAGTTACTGGTATCCAGTTTATAGAGATTTCACTTTAAAGAAGTGATCTTAAAATCCCGTTAACCACCTCTGGTTTTTCCAGAGGCACAAAGTGGCCACATTCAGGAACAATATGAATGTCGGCCGCTGAATTGTGATCCTTAATTCTTAAGATACTTTCCTTTGAAACAATCTTGTCATCTTCACCACCAATCGCGATAAAAGGCATTTTCAGATTTCCGATTTCTTTTGAAAGATCCCGTCTTTCCAAGGTCGCATCTAATTGGTTGAGATAAACCTGGGCCGCATCTTCGCCAGACATTGAATGAATGAGACTTCTGAGTTCTTGATTCTCATAGGCCTTGGGATGAAGAAATTCTTTTAATCTTCTGTCAGTGATTCCTTTAAACAGGCCTTTTTTAATAATCTCTTTGGCCTTAATCGAAACTTCTTTTTCTTCTTTAGGATAACCTTCTGATGAAGAGGCGATAGAGATCACATGGGAGACGCGTTCAGGATAGGCGAGAGCAAACTCCTGAGCAATGTGTCCACCCATTGAAAAACCCACCAGGATAAAGCGTTTAGCTTGAAGTGCTTTTACTGCATCCAACATTGCCGCTTGAGTATTTTGAGTACGCAGGTTAACGACAGTATTGTCGGTGAATTCCTGAGTCTGAAATTTCCAGACGCGTTCATCGCAAAGAGTACCGGGAAGGAAAACAAAATGTGGCATAAGAACTTCAGGTTTGAGTTTGCTATTTTCCACAATATGTTAGTATTGATAGGAACATCTATCAAAGGTATTTTTATGGGACATTGGAAGTTCTTACAAGAAGGCGACATTATTGATGCAGTTTCTCCAGGCTATGCTTCAACTCCAGAAGACATTGAAGGCTCAAGAGATTTTCTTTTGCGCTGGGGACTAACACCAAGAATACCTAAGAACCTTATTAAGCCTCATTTCTTGCATTCAAACGAGGATGAAGCGCGTTTTGCTTTTTTAAAAGCGGCGATTGAAGCAGATGACTCAAACACGATTTGGTGCCTGCGCGGTGGATACGGAAGCAATCGTTTACTTCCGATGCTCGCTAAACTAAAAAAACCAAAACAACCTAAATTAGTTATTGGACTAAGTGATGTGACATCTCTTTTTGCTTTTTTTCAGCAGGAATGGAAATGGCCAGTGATGCATGCTCCGATCTTGGATCGCATGGGAAGGAATGTGACTCTTCCTCGTCATGAAAAAGAATTCCGCGATCTGCTTTTCGGGTCAAAAAAAGAAATCACATTTAAAAAGTTAAAACCTTTAAACGATGCTGCTAAAGAAGCAAAACAAATCAAATCTAAAATTGTCGGAGGGAACCTGACTGTTCTTCAGAGCACGATGGGGACGCCTTGGCAGATTAAAGCAGAGCGCTCGCTTCTTTTTATTGAAGATATTGGAGAGCGTGGATACCGCATTGACCGCATGTTGGAGCAATTCAGACAGGGTGGGATTCTTAAAAGATGCGACGGTATTATTCTGGGAGAGTTCCTTGAGGGAGCTGAGCCAAAAACAGGCGTGAACAATTTTAAACAAGTCTTTACCCGTTGGGCACATGATTTAGAAATTCCTCTTTATTCTGGATTAGAAGCAGGACACGGAGCGATTCAAAGACCAATCCCGCTTGGGACGTCTTGCGAATTGTCTAAAACCGGCAATAGTTTTGAACTTGTTATTCAAAGCGGTGGAAAAAAGTAAGCTATCTGCCTTTGATGTAGATTTCACTTGTATTGCGAAGAAGTTCAGTATCACTGTACCATAATCTTTCTTCCTCATTTGAATACATCGTCTGTGAGTTTCTGATTTTAAATTCACAGTGCTTAGTCTCTTCATTCCATCTTCTGCCTGTCACCAGTATAAGATGGTTCGTCTTAAGTCCTTTCCCCCAAATATTCTCTTTGTAGAGGAAGTTATCATTAACTGAAATCATTGCTGGGGATTGATTTAAATTTTCATTAAGTTTTGCCAGTGCCGTATTGAGGCTATAAGTAAAAGTATACCCCTGCATAACCCAATTCTGGTGTTGATTAGGAAGCTCAATACGCTTATCTTTACATGTGCTCTCTGCCAGGGCGATATAAAGATCATTTTTAGGATTGAGGGCCGCTAATGCTTCATCGATCTTGGCAAAAGGGAAGAGCTGTTTGTAACCAAAAGTTTCAAGCTTTTTTGTTAACTCATTTTTACTTAAACGACTGGCCTGATACTCGCTTCCCAATTCTTTGATCCAATCAATAATATATCCCATAGCGACAGGTTGACCTTTTTCATCACGGGCCTCTGAGCGCAAACTTTCTTCAGAGCAAAGACTCATTGTAGATTGCTTTCTAAAAATTTGATCGGCATCCCCGCCCTGATAGACATACTCAACCGGTATAATATCTTCTTCTGTCAGTGGTCGGCGTTTATAAAGGGCCGCTGTTCTATTATAGCTGTCTCTTTCTTCCTGAATCCTTTTTGAACGATACTGTAAAACCAAATCGGCTGCAGAAACACTCTGGCCACTAGTGGCTTCAAGGAAGTCTGCGTATCCGAAAGCGTAACACCAGCTGGTGTCTGTCTGTCCTTTACGAGGGGAGAACGCGCTTGACCAGTCAGTCTCTTCCTTGCACGATTGGCGGCTTGTTTCGATCCTGTCTCTTATACACATCTGACGCTGCCGACGAAGGCTTCTGTGTA
>CAXHHE010000148.1:0-7865 GCA_964016365.1 uncultured Bacteriovorax sp.
TACACAGAAGCCTTCGTCGGCAGCGTCAGATGTGTATAAGAGACAGAATTATTGCGTGATTAAATTTGCTTAAAAAAAAGGCCGCATTTCGCGGCCTTTTTTATTACTTCTTTGGTGCTTTGTGATCATTCGGATCTGTCGGAGTAGTCAGCTTCTTAATCTTCCCTCTCTTTAAATCATTTCTTTCCTGGATAGCTTTAGTGTTAGGAACCATGTGAGTTGAAAAAGGTGTTTTCTCTCCTAATACCTGCGCCTGAACAACGATCGTTAGGCGAACAGCATCTCCTACTAAAACCCCACCAGCATCCATTTGTTTGTTCCAGACGATCTCGAAATCTTTGCGATTAAGTTCACCACTAAGAGTAAAAAAATAGTTTTCTTTATCCCAAGGGTCTTTTAATTTTCCTTTATACAATCCATCAAGAGTCACAGATTTCGTCACTCCACGAAGAGTTAAGTCTCCGGTGATTTTAAATTTCTGTCCGGTCGCCACTTTTACAGGGCCAGCAGACTTAAACGTGATCTCCGGATAGTTGGCCACAAAAAAGAATTCATGCCCCTTTAAGTGAAAATCTCTTTTCCCATCATTGGTATCGACACTCTCACCGACGATTTCCACTCTAACGTTTGAGAGTGTGTCTTCCTTATCATTTAATTCAAAAAAGGCGCGGTAGTCTTTAAACTGTCCTTCAACTTTCGTCATCATCATGTAATCCACATCAAAACCGATGCGTGAGTGTTCTTTAATCAGCTCAAATTGTTTTGCCTGAGCAGAGAAAGTGAGGGCCATTGCAAAAAAGAGAGTTAAGTATTTCATGTCTTTCCTTATTTTTTAGGGATGCGGATAACGATCTTATCTTTTTGATTGATCACTTCTGCTTTATCAGCATCCAGTCCAGGAGCAATCGTGAACATGCGCTCAGAAGAAGTCTCCAGGACGCCATTAGAATTGTCTTTAATGTCTTCGCTAATTTTGATCATGCCGTCTTTAATTTCCACATTGAGTTTGTGGTTAGTGCCGTCATCACCCCTTAGCGGAATATCGTAATAAACGTTTTTATTATCTTCTCTTTGCGAGATAATCCCCAGCGTACTCGCCCCTCTCATATCCATGCTGTCTTCCTGCATGCGCGAGATAGTGTCCATCATCTTCTCGTGATCAAAATCATCCGGGTTAACTGGAAATCGATCTTCCGACTTCACCACTTGAACCGGCATGCGGTTTATTTTGGTCAATATATGATTCGTTAGAAAACCAATGCAGAAAAAAATGACGGCAATGAAAAACTTAGTAGTTAAAAATCTCTTCATAGTGCCCCTTATTATAGAGACTTTGGTGCAATAACAAAAGGGCGGTTTTGGGGCATAATATTGGCACTAAATAAAAAACATTGCCGACCTATCAAGTGCTTAATACTCCTAAGAAATGAGAGTTTTTTATTCAAGTTTAAAGGTCTCCAACCGAAAGGGTTTAATATTAGGGAACAGACCCTAATCAACCACAGCAAAAGGACCCTCAATGAACAAGTCTTCAAACTTCAAAGGCAAGATTTTCTTTTCTGCTGACTCTTTTGCCACTAAAAAAACATTGATGTCCTACTACGCTGAGCCCCTGGAAATGAGCTTTGATCAAACGATCATGTCCTCATTCGATTTTTTAAATCTTAACCCGGATGAAAAAAAACAACTTTCATCTCGCCATAGAAAAATGCTGAACAACTACCGCCACATTAATCCGTTTGCTTTAAACGTTGATGCTCAGGAATTTGTGGAAAGTATCTCTAAGTGCAAATCAGATAAAATCATTGTTCACGCTCACGATTACGGAGCCTACATTTGCCTGGCCGCTCTTTACTCTGGAAAAATTCCTTCTGATAAAAAAATTGAATTCCACTTCGAGAGCTCACCTCTGGCACTTTTCCCGAAGACGTTTTTAAAGAACACACCAAAGACAGATCACAAGATCGTCTTTCACGTGCAGGAAGACTCATGGCTTGGGCCATTTTCTACCCTGTATAGCAATGATAAAATTAAGTGCTTCTATCGCCCGAAAGCTGCCTGATTAATTTCAAAAACAAAGGATGTACCTGGGCCTTCGTTTCTAGTGGCATAGATACGTGCGCCCAGAGAGTCTGCAACAACTTTACAGATGGCAAGACCTAAGCCGCTACCTTGAGCTTTTGTAGCTGTGCTTTGCAAGCGGTGAAAGCGACTGAAGATCTTTTCCAGGTCTGCTTCTTCAATGCCCTCTCCTTCATCGGAAACGCGCACGCAGAGCATCCCTTTTTTGCTCTCTCCTGTTATTGTCACCGTTGAAGACTCTGGCGAATACTTAATGGCATTTTCAATCAGGTTGTAAAAAAGCACTCCCAGTAAATCGCGGTCGCACATAATTGAGAGCTCATCTTCCGAGGCCTGATAAAATGAATCGAAATCCAGATGTAGAGAGATCTTCTTCATATTTGCAAGCTTTGAAAGCCTCGAAACCTGGGCCAGGACCACTTCATCCACACGGTTTTTAGTGAACGTTAAATTGCTGGCCCCACTATCAACACGGGCAAGGATTAAAAGGTTGTTGGTTAACTTTGTCAGGAAGTTAATCTCCTGAGCAATGCTTTCCATAAAGCGAGTCATCTCGGCTTCAGAGCGTTTTTCAGAAATAAAAACTTCCAGCTCTCCCTTCATAATGGCCAGTGGAGTTTTGAGCTGGTGAGAAGCATCCTGAATAAATCTATCCTGGGCATCAAAAGCTTCATTCAATCGGCTTAAAAGGTGGTTGATGGTGTCGGCCAGCTGCCAGATCTCCCCTTTGCTTTGAGGGACTGGTACGCGCTCTTCTAGGTTTGTGACTTCAATCTCTTTGGTTTTTGCAATGATCATCATCATCGGTCTTAAGGCGCGCCCGACGAAAAAATAACCAATCATTAATGAAACCAAAAGCATGACCGGGACACTGATATAAAAAAACTTTACCAGATTGCGGTTAATCACTAGAAAATCTGTTTCAGGCACAGCGATCTGAAGAATGAGCGGTGTATCTTTTTGCAACACCGGTAATAAGTAGTTAATCACTCTGTAAGGAACTTTTTCATTCACCATGGTTGAAAAGCTCGCTCCATTTTTCAGGACGCGGGCGACGATGCCTTCATTCAGGCGGGAAATTTGTGTTTCATGCAGATAAGGTCTGGTCTCAATAACATTGCCGTTAATATCCATCACCGCAATAAAACTGTTTTTTAAAGTGAACGGCAGGATCTTTTCATTGAGTTTTAAAATGTTCGAGTCAAACTCGACATCGCCGTATTTATCCACATCCAGAGACTCGGCCACGTCAACAGCGTAGTTATATAAACTAGTGTCGAATTCGGCGATTTGAAGCTTGGAGAATTGTGTGTAAAGAATATAACAGAAGCCCGATAACATACCGGTAAAAATGAGACCGAAAAGCAAACTCAGTCTCAGTTTTAAACTGATCTTCTGCCAAAAAAACATAGCTACTCTTTTAAGATATAACCATACCCAACCATGGTATGGATCATTTTCTTGTCAAAAGGTGTGTCGATTTTTTTTCTCAACATATTGATGTAAACATCAATAACATTGGTGTTGGTGTCGAAATTAACGTCCCAGACATGTTCGCTGATTTCCACTCTGGTAATCGGTCGTCCCGGGTTGCGCAAAAAGTATTCAAGCAGAGAAAATTCTTTTGCAGTTAATGTCACTTCTTTCTGACTTCTCACCACTTTTCTTTGAACCAGGTCTAATTCGATATCGCCGAAACGAAGCTTCGAACTCTCTGTTCCATGGTTTCTTCTTAGAAGCGCTCTGATACGAGCGAGAAGCTCTTCAAACTCAAAAGGCTTTGTCAGATAGTCATCTGCACCTGAATCAAGTCCGTTAATTTTATCTTTGGTTGTTGAAAGTGCCGTCAACATAAGAATCGGCATGCGATAGCCATCACGTCTTAAATGTCTGGCAGTGTCCATTCCGTTTTGATCGGGAAGATTGACATCAAGAACGACAAGGTCGTATTCGTTTTCACAAACCAGACTCTCGGCCCCTGATCCTGTTTCAGATACATCAACCATGTACCCTTGGGCCACTAGACCCTTTTTGATAAAGCTTGCCATTTTCGGCTGGTCTTCAACAATTAATATTCTCATGGTTATAGAGTATAGAGATACAAAAAGGGGAACTCAATGAGTTCCCCTGAATAATGTCCAAAATTTATGTGGAGACTATTTTTTTGGAGCTGGAGCAGCTTCTGCAGCTGGAGCTTTTGTTTTTTCAGCAACGCAAGCTTCGATTTTAGCTTTGTCACCTTTGTGTTCTTTTGCACAAGCTTCCATAGCAGCTTTGTGAGCGTCTTTTTCATGGCGCTCAGCAAAAGCAGAAACTGAAACGATAGTCATAGCGATTAATAGTAAAGATTTCATAACACTCCCTAGGTATATGAGAAGCAAATTATTTTGCTTCCTTTTGATAATTAACAATACACTCGGTCAATTTTTTGCCCTTAAGTTCAGCGTCGCCTTTCAGGCATGCCTCTTTCGCTTTCTTGTAGGCCTTGGTACTCTTGCTTTCACGCATCTTGCTTCCCCCAGGGAAAGCTCTTTGTGACGAATCCTCTCCGAGAGCGATGGCCACAAAAACGGTGAAGATAAACATGAGTATCGTTTTCATGTCCTTTAGTATCGGTGCCAAACATTAAAAAGAGATTTAGCTGAGATTAAAAAATTTTAATCCCTCCTATACCTGATCAAAATCATCCGTATTAATCCTTGAAAAAATTCACTTTTTGACCCTTTTTACCGAGAAACAATTCATGAAATTAACTATCCAAACACCTATCGCCAAAAACTATAAGGCCGTCTTTGCACGCTTTGACCTGGAGCTATTTAAAAAGCTCAAACCACCGGCCGTAAGCCTGGAAGTTGAACGATTTGATGGCTGCAAAAAAGGCGATCAGGTTCACCTCATAGTCTCTGGAAAAAAATGGGTCAGTCACATCACTGATTTTTACCAGGATGATAGTGAAATTTATTTCATCGACCGCGGCGTCGTCACACCAGCTCCCATAAAATGCTGGACTCATATTCATAAAATTAAAAAGACTGGGGAAAATGAATGCGTCATCATCGACGATATTGATTTCTCTACCGGAAATGTCCTGATGGATAAACTACTCTACCCTGCGCTTCTGGCGATGTTTTCCCTTAGGCGTCCTATCTATAAGCGAGAATTGTCATGAAAAAAAAGCACGTATATGAATCACTCCCTCTGGATCATGAAGGACGTGCCCATTACTCGCAAACCGAAAACGATACATGGAATTTTTTATTAAACAGGCAAAAAGAGCTGGTTAAAACCCGCGCTTCAAAAGAGTTTTTAAAAGGTGTTGAACACCTGAAATTTGGCGATCATATTCCTCAGCATTTTGAAATTACCGACATCCTCTCCCAGCATACCGGCTGGGGAGTCGAGCCTGTTCCTGCGCTCATTCAACCGGAACAATTTTTCAATCTGCTTTCTAAAAAAAGATTTCCGGCAGCAAACTTTATCCGCACTCCAGAAGATATCGATTATATCCAGGAGCCGGATGTTTTTCACGAGCTCTTTGGACACTGCCCTCTTCTAACCAATGCTCCTTACGCTGAATTCATGCATCAATATGGGAAGCTCGCTTTAAAAGCAGATCGAAAAACCCAGATGCGCATGTTTCGCCTGTTCTGGTTTACGATTGAATTTGGTTTGATTAAAGAAGACGGCCAGATGAAAGCTTACGGCGGAGGAATCCTCTCGTCGAAATCAGAAGTCATCTACTCAGTGGAAAGTGACATTGCAAAAAGACATCCTTTGGACCCAATGGATGCGCTGAGGACACCGTTTCGTATCGATATCCTTCAGCCCATTTATTATGTGATTAATAGTTTTGACGACCTCTTTAAGTTGATCTCACTCGATCCATTAAAGATGGCCCAGGAGTCTTTCTTACTTCCCGACTTTCCGCCGAAATTCGAGAAGAAAAAGAAAGAGTAAAAAGATTATTTTCCGTTTCTAAACGAGTAAATATAATCTTTGATCGTCGGGAAAAGAACCATACACACCAGGTACATTGCGACTTGTCCCATGATGGAAATCCATCCTACCCCTTGAAGCATTTTGGCTTCAGCGGTTAAAAGCGCCCCGAACCCACAGATCGATGTCAACATCCCCATGTGTACCGGACCTGAAATTCTCTTGGCCGCAGAAAGTGCCTCTCCGCGCTTTTTCCCCCAGCGCAGTGGCTGTCCCTGATGTTCAATCTCATCGTGAATCTGGTGAACACCCATATCGATCCCTGCCGCGAGCACCGCCGGAATAATCGCCACATTTAGAATCGTAAACGGCTCGTCCACTAACCCCATTAAGGCAATCAGGAAAAGGCATCCGATCACTAACTGCCCTTCCAGAATCATGGCATAACGGATGCTTTTGAAATCCGGCCAGAACACAAAAAAAGCTCCGACTAAAAAAAGCACTAAAACGATTTTTCCGTCTTCGATAATGTGATTTAAAATGGCCGAGAAAACTAATGTATCAGAACCTACTTCCATTCCCGGAAAAAGTTTTTTTGCTTTTAACAGGACTTCAGCATAACGATTGATATTTTCATAAGTCCCTTGTCTTTCTTTAGGGAAAACCAGAAGGATGTTTTTATCCGGGCCGAAGTTGTCTCCCAATGACTTAGGAACAAGTTCGTCTCCGTAAGGTTTTGTCGTCAGCCATTTTTGAACCTGGTTATATTTCATCCCAGATTTTTCTTCCAGCTCTTCCGGTGAAATCTTATCGACTTCCGCCTTAATCTTCTGAATGCGTTTGTATCGGCTCTGCATATCATCGGGCACCAGAGTGTTATAAGAAATAACCTGATGAACGACATGAGAGTTTTCGTCGTTGTTTAACCATGACTCCAGAGATTTTACTTGCTCCATATCGCGAGTCAAAATGGCCGAAGGAGTGATGGCCCTTCCGTAAAGATCGTCAGTGAGTTTATTGATCTCCTGAGTTTTCTTTGAAAAATTATGTAGTCTTTCAAAATCAAATTCAAAGTAAGCGTTGTAAACTCCGTACCCCATGATAGGAATCAGCAGCGCATACCAGTAAATGTACTTCGTCTTAAACGGAAAAGCGTAGAAGAAGCGCGAGAATTTCTCTTGAATATGCCCTTCCGTCTTATGCGGTAGAAGGCGTGCTCCAAGTGGAAAAATGCACATGAAAGTAAAATAAATACAAACAACCCCAAGCCCGGCAATCATCCCTAATTCAGAAAAACCTCTGAAGTCTGAAATCGAAAGAATGAAAAAGGCACAGGCCGAAGTGATGGCCGCAGAAAAAAGCGAGCGCCCCATGACCAGGTATGTTTCTTCAATCGCCGAGTCGCGGTCTTTGCCATGCTGTCTTTCTTTGAAATACCTGCGCACGAAGTGAATCCCGTACTCAGACCCAAGGCCTGAAAGAATCGCCAGCAAGAACCCGGTAAGAATATTGATTCGCCCAACAATGAGATAAGCTAACCCCACTGTTTGTCCCATGGCCATGAAAACTCCGGCCAGAGTAAACCATCCAGCTCTCATCGAGCCCAAACCAAAGAAAAGAACAATAATCAAAAGCACAGTCGAAATAATCGACGTTTTGGCAATATCGCGGTCAAATTGCTCTTTATCCTGGATCTTTTCAACATAACGCCCACTCAAGTGATAAGGGATTTTTGGGCCGCTCAATTTGTTGATGGCCTCTTCCACTTTTTTCACCAGTGCTTCACTCGACTCCAAATCCGTTGAACCAAAGTCAGGCTTAATTAACAGCATGGCGTAGAGCTGTCT